>JAACZX010000379.1 GCA_009996555.1 Chitinophagaceae bacterium
ATTACACATGCATCGCCGGGCATATAACCAAGCCCCATTACACCAACATCGGCTTGCCCGCTTTTGGCTGTTGACACATCTTCATTCGTTAGTCCAACAATTGTTATAACAGAATCGGGCTTTATTTGCTTAAGCCATTTTATAGTGGAATCGGCACGATAACGGTTACGGGGTTTGTAATAAGTGTGTGCTGGAAATTGTTTTGTTGCAGTTATGATTACTTCTACAGGATAAAATTTTTCGATGGAATCTTTTAAATAAAAAAGTGCTTCAGCTGAAAAAGTACGAAGCGGTTGTAATAACACAACCGGTTTTTTGCCTGGTTGATTTTTGTTAAACCCGGTTGATTGATGCTGTGAGCATGCTATGAATAACAGGAAGAAAATTGGTAAGGTTTTTTTCATAGTTGCACTATTGAATTAACATTCCCCAGCCATCAAACATTGAGTTATGTTTATTTGCAAGAGCATACATCCTGTCAACCCAAATTTTAAAATCATTTTCTTTGATTGAAATAGGTGGAGTTGCTCCAATAACTGACCATCTTTTATCATCACATTCACCAACTCCGTAAGGTACATATCCCAGATTATGCAAATCGATCAATAAATCGGATGCGTCATTCTCGGTTTGTGCATAAAAGAAAAATTCTATTGGTTGAAGTTCATCCGATGATGCTCCAAAATCCTTAGAAAGTTCAATCCATTTTTTAACAGGTTCATTTGAAGACATCGGTTAGTGTTTAGTTGATTAATAGCTCAGCAATTTATCAATCGTTTCTCCCAACCTCGCTTTTGCCAGAAAGTTTTGCTCCAGTTCAATATTAAACGGTATGGGTGTATCAAGGCTTGCACAACGCATAACCGGAGCATCCAGTAATTCAAAACAATGTTCAGCGATCCATGCAGCAATTTCGCCACCAATGCCGCCAATCAACGTGTCTTCATGTAACAGCAACACACGGCCGGTACGTTGAACCGCTGCACGGATGGCAGCATAATCTAACGGTGCAAGTGAGCGCAAGTCAAGAATATCAATCGATATTTCCGGATGTTCTGCTGCATAATCTTCTGCCCAATGCACTGCCGCTCCATAAGTAATGATTGCAACTTCATCGCCGCTGCGTACATGCCTTGCCTTGCCGATTTCTATTTCATAATACTCTTCCGGCACAGAACCACTTATGGCACGGTACAATGCTTTGTGCTCAAAGAACATGACAGGATTCGGATCATTGATGGCAGCAATCAACAAACCTTTTGCATCCATTGGTGTTGATGGGTACACAATTTTTAAACCCGGCACTTTTGTAAACCAAGCTTCGTTACTCTGGCTGTGAAACGGACCGGCACCAACACCAGCACCTGTGGGCATGCGTATCACAACATCAGCATGCTGTCCCCAGCGGTAATAGATCTTTGCAAGATTATTGACGATCTGGTTAAAACCCACGCTCACAAAATCAGCAAACTGCATTTCCATGATGCTTTTGTAACCTTCGAGACTTAAACCCAATGCAGCACCCACAATAGCACTTTCACAAATAGGCGTATTGCGTACACGTTCTTTACCAAACTGCTCAACAAACCCTTCTGTTATTTTAAATGCACCGCCATACTCAGCAATATCCTGTCCCATGAGTACAAGGTTAGGATGTTGGCTCATGCTTTGATGAAGGGCTTCTTTAATAGCATCGATAAAACGACGCCCCGCAGCCCCCTCTAAATCTCCCCCGGTAGGGGAGACTTTGCCAACACTCAAATGCCCGCTTTTCAAAAAGTTGTTCGTGATAGCAGAGTTGTCGAGTAGCAAGGGCTGTGCGTTGGATTCTCTCCCTCCGGGGGAGTAAGAGGGGGCGTATACATCATCCAACTCTTCTTCGGTATCAATCTCCATCGGCTTTGCCTGGTATGCAAGCTGCAGTTCATGTTCAATTTGCTGTTTCAGTTCTGCACGAATGGATTGAACATTTGCCTCTGTCAATACTCCTTCACTCAACAAATAGTTTTCAAAATTTTTAATGGGGTCTTTTTCCTCCCATATTTCAAACAAATGCTTTGGAACATATTTAGTGCCGCTGGCTTCTTCATGTCCACGCATGCGAAAGGTCATGCATTCGATCAAATACGGTTTCTGGTGTTCAATACAATATTGCCGCACACCTTTAATGGTATCAAGTACAGTAAGAATATTGTTTCCATCGATCTTCACTCCTTCCATTCCATATCCTCTTGCACGTTCTACCAAACTTTCGCAACGGTATTGCTCATTGGTGGGTGTGCTTAAACCATACCCGTTATTTTCTATCATGAATATGACGGGCAGATCCCACACAGCAGCCACATTCAATGCTTCATGAAAATCTCCTTCGCTTGTACCACCTTCACCTGTAAATGCTAAAGACACTTTATCGGCTTTGCGGAGTTTGTTTGCCAAAGC
>JAACZX010000380.1 GCA_009996555.1 Chitinophagaceae bacterium
TTTTATTTTAACAGCTGCGTGTAAATAAATTTTTTATCACCTTGTTTTCCGGTAAAAGCTATTACAGCCTGCTGCTTACCAATAGTGGAAATAACAGGATAGCTTGCATCAATACCACCGTTAAGCAACAACTGTTTTTCCTGTGCTTTACCTTCACGGTTTCTTTTTTGCAGCGCAATACGTTTTACAGGTTGTTTGTTTTCAATTACTGTTTCATCCCAGGCAATTAACAGATCGCCATTATACAATGTTGCCATTTGCGGGTGCGATCCTGCACTGCTTACACTGTCTGCAATAGCAAAACTTTTACCGTTGTCTTTGCTTTGCGTATAAAAGCATCCTTTTTTACCAGCACCTGTAAACCAGGCAAAGTGCAAACCATTTTCATTTGCAGTCATGGATGGTCCGGTATGCGGACAACCTTTCAACACCCAGTTATCATTACTGATGCGTGATGGAATAGTAAACGATTTTCCTGCATCGGTTGAAACGGTATGCATCATATCACGGATGCTGTCGTTAATAATGCCACGATACAATGCATGAATACTGCCATGCTGATCAATAAACAGATCTGTTCGGCAGCATTGGCAACAGCTTTCAGTAATCAATTGTTCTTCTGCAAAACCATTTCTTCCTTTTGTTTTTGCAAAGTACAATGCTGATCCTTCTTTGTTTGTTTGCTTCCTGTTATCGAGCCAGATGATGGCGGCTTCACCATCGGGCAACAATGCTACATCGTAATACCGCTGATCGTAGCTGGCTGAATCTGTTGTTAATGATTTTGCTGCACTCCATGTTTTTCCCTCATCAAACGACTGGCTGTAAAATACCAACCCTGAATATTTATTCTTAGGATTGGGATTGGCAGCACCCCACAAAGCGATCATTTCACCGGAAGGTTTTACGATCATTTTCGGCAGGTTTTCAGCATGCGGATGAAGATTTGTGCTTGCAGGAACAAAGGCAGGTGCACTGAAATTTTTGCCATCAGTTGAGCGGGCATAGCAAAACAACGAAGACGAATCGTTTACTTCTCTTGCCCAGCAAATAAGTACATTTCCTTTTTGATCATTGCAGATGTACGGGCTGCTGCCCGGTAAACGATCGATGAGTACTGCGTCTTCTGCACTGATCTTTTGTTGATTGATGCTGCAGGAAGCCAGTATGATTAACAGGATGAATATGAAATTATTTTTCATGTTGTAATTGTTGAGGCGGTTAGTATATCCAAAAATGAGTATTACTGTTGTATCAATCAGCTTGATCATTTTTGTTTGAACAACGAAGCAAAATCGTAAGCGATACCGATGTTGACGTGGCGTGGTTCGGCCAATTGATAACTGTACCCAAATGAACTTTTGCTGGTAATGGTTGAATAATAACGGTTACCTGCATTCATCAGGTTAGCCCATATTTCCATTGCACGGAAACGGTAACCTGCACGTACATGCACAACATCATACCCGCCATATACAGCTGTGTTTTTCGGATCTGCATAGTAACGGCCCACATGTTGCCATTCAACACCCACACGCAATCCTTTCAGGAAGGAAGGCTTATACCACAGCTCAGTATTGTACAGCCAATTGGGTGCATTGTTCATTTCATTACCGTTATAGCTGATACCTTTTTCATTGTATTCAACAAACTCATGTTTACTGTATGCGCCACTTATACGAAATGATAGTGATGGAATGATTGTGGTTGATATTCCCAGCTCAACACCCCGATGCATTGTTTTACCTGCATTCTGGTTGGCGAAAGAGCCATCATCCAGTTTTACAGAAACAATTTCGTTGGTTCCCGCAAGTTTATACAGACTTATATCGGCGGAAAATTTATCATTGAACAATGATGTCCATCCACCTGCTTCATAATTATAAAAAACAGAAGGTTGAAGGCTGGGCACTTTTACACCTGTGTACATTTCTGTTACCTGTGGTGGCACAAATCCTTCGCTGTAATTAGCATATATACCAACACGGCGGGAAAAATTATAAGTGGCACCAATTTTAGGACTAAAACGCCGGAAACGATTATCGGCATCGGGCGAACCGCTAAATGCAGAAGCTGGTAAGTGGTTGTTGAAATGATACGTGAACAGATCGTAACGTAAAGATGCAACAACACGCAACTTTTCTATGGGGCTGAATTCTGCATTTACGAATGCTGCATAGTTGTTGAGTTTTGTGGCATAGTTGGTGAGCACACTATCCGTTAATTGATAGCCGGTATATTTTTTACTGATACTGTCTTTTTGTATGCTGATATAATTTGCTGTGTAAGCCGACGGACTCAGATCAATATTTGCGCCTGCAAGAACCGTTGCATTTTTCCAGTTGAAGTTTTGTTTGTGCTGTGCAATTACAGCATAGCTGTTGAAACTGCTTTCATTGATTTCACCATGCGCCCTGTCTTTTTTACCAATATA
>JAACZX010000381.1 GCA_009996555.1 Chitinophagaceae bacterium
TCGACTTTTCTTATTTCTCAAGAGAAATAAAAAAGGCTCTTCACAAGTATGGGTTAGTACAGGATCTCAGAGGTGTTACATAGATGGTTCTCTTTTTGGTTTTACACGGGGTTGGTGGGTATGGATTGGAAAACCAGGGGTGGTTTTTCAATAACCTCTTTACCGGATCTTGAGTGTTACAATCGCAAAGGCCACGCAAAGGATGGTTACGATCCAGAAACGTGTTACGATCTTACTCTCATGGAATCCTTTCTTTTGATAATGATGATGCAATGGACTCATTAAGAAGATCCTTCTGCCTTCACCATATTTCTTTTTTGTGTACTTGAAATAACTCACCTGCAGTGTTACGCTTAGTGTTTCTACAAAAAACACTGCACATAAAATGGGAATAAGTAATTCCTTACGCACTAAAAACGCCAACGATGCTATTACACCTCCTAACATTAAACTTCCTGTATCGCCCATGAACACCTGCGCCGGATAAGAGTTGTACCAGAGAAAACCGATACATGCCCCGATCATCGCTGCAATGAAAATGGATAACTCACCAATACCCGGCACATATAAGATGTTGAGGTATTCTGCAAGCCTTGAATCTCCGCTTGCATAAGCAAATATGCCCAGCCCAATACCAATAATGGCCGATACTCCTGTTGCCAAACCGTCAATACCATCTGTTAAGTTGGAGGCATTGGATACTGCTGTAACAATAAAGATCACCGCCAGTACATACACCAACCAGGTAATGCCACGCATTGCTTTGGGCAACAGCTTTGCATAATTAAACTCATGGCTTTTTACAAACGGAATAGTTGTAACAGGTTCGTTTGCTTTTACCATGATGCGCTCTTTTCCATTAAACTTTACAACAATTGTATCGGCATTTGCCGGAACTGTTGTGCCAGTAAACTCACGGTAAGCACTAACCGAATCGTTAAACATGAGTGTAGTTGCCACTGCAATTCCCAACACTACTTGTCCTAATATTTTAAACCAGCCAGCCAATCCATCTTTATCACCTTTTTTATACGCAATGCCTTGCTCCTGTGCAATACGTTTTGCTCTTATCTTGAGGTAATCATCAATAAAACCGATCAAGCCCATCCACACTGTTGCAAACAACATGAGCAAAATGTACACTTTGCTTACATCAGCCAGTAACAAGGTTGGCACAACAATGGCAAGAATAATGATGAGGCCACCCATTGTTGGTGTTCCTTTCTTTTGCTGCTCACCTGCTAATCCCAGATCACGAACGCTTTCACCTACTTGCTTTTTACGCAGGTAGCTGATGAGCTTTTTACCAAACACAGTTGAAATGATCAGCGATAACAATACCGCCAGCATCACCCTGCTGGTGATAAACTGGAACAGATTGTCGCCCGGAATTTTTATTCCGATGCTGTTCAACCAATCAAATAAGTTTTTTAACATGTGTTCTGCTTTTATCGTGAATCGTCAGTGGCGAGTCGTTAATGCATACTCATCATTGATTATTCATTACTCATCGTTCTAATAATTCAAACATTTGTTCCAACACCTTTTTATCATCAAACTCATATTTAATGCCTTTGATGTCCTGGTATTTTTCATGCCCTTTACCTGCAACAAGAATAATGTCTTCATGCTTTGCAAAACTCACAGCTGCTTTAATGGCTTCTTTCCTGTCGGCAATTGAAATAAATTTTCTTCTTGCTGCACTGCTCAATCCAAACTCCATATCTGCAAGAATTTCCAACGGATCTTCGCTTCGTGGATTATCGCTGGTGAAGATCACCCTGTCGCTCAACTCACACGCCACTTCACCCATTACCGGGCGTTTTGTTTTATCTCTATCGCCACCGCAACCCACTACGGTGATGATCTGTTCATGACCTCGTCTTAATTTTTTGATTGTTGCCAACACATTTTCCAACGCATCGGGTGTATGTGCATAATCAACAATACCCAGTATGAGATCTTTTGGAGAAATGATATAATCAAACCGTCCTTCTGCACCGGTAATACCACTCAACACCTGCAACACTTTTTGTTTATCTTCTCCCATTGAAATAGCCGCACCAAAAACTGCCAGCAGGTTGTAAGCATTAAATTCACCAATCAATCTGAAATGCACTTCATCCTTATTCACCATCATCTGCAAGCCGGTGAGACTGTTCTCCAGTATCTTTCCTTTGAACTCAGCAATATTCTTCAGAGCATAATAACTCTTCTTTGCCTTTGTGTTTTGCAGCATCACTTCACCCCGCTTGTCATCCTTATTACTGATGGCAAATGCATCAGACCCAAGTCCATCAAAAAAGCTCTTTTTAACCTTGATGTATTCATCAAATGTTTTATGATAATCGAGATGATCATGTGTGATGTTGCTGAACAAAGCACCGGTAAAATGAATACCGGCAATGCGGTGTTGATGAATAGCATGACT
>JAACZX010000720.1 GCA_009996555.1 Chitinophagaceae bacterium
TAGATTCAAAGCGAAAAGAAAAAATTACGGCTGACACGGATGCAAAACGTGAAGCAGCTGAAAAGAAAAAAGAAAAAGAAATAAAAGGTTTGCTGAAAACATTGGGTACACATACAGGCAAATTATTTGGAACAGATATTCCGCAATCTGGTATCCCGGTGTTTAAAGAAAATGACCAGGGATTTGGAGTACAGATGTCAGTAAAACCCCTTACAAAAAAACATAAAGAAGGCAGCGTGCCAACCAAAGCATCACATAAGATATACGATAAGCTTGATTTACGACGTATGAGTGGTGGAGCAAGCTATTACATAAGAGGGCATTTGCTTAATCATAACCTTGGCGGACCGGGAAGCTGGAACAATCTGACACCACTTTCAAGAGAAGGGAATCACCAACATGAAAGTCAGGTGGAAAGTGTGGTAAAGGCGGCTGTTAATTCCGGTGCCATTGTTGAATATGTTGTAGATGCACCTACTGCTCCAAGAGGAGATATAACAGCACTGAAACATCAATTCAACAATTCAAGTGATTCTGATAAGGCAACAAAAATAAATATTGCCACTCTGGAAGATTATGTTCCACGAGCAATGACATGTGAAGTTTACCTGCTTGACAAAAAGCCCGGAAACTCCTATGAACGAAAACAACAACTTCTCAATCAAAGTGTAATGAATCCGGTAGAACGAACTGCTGAAAGTTATTTTCTCTCAGGTACCGAACCTTTTGAACCTGTTCAGTTAAACAGTGGAGATACAACTGAATATATGCGACTGGCAAAAGTTGATGCGGGCTTTAGTGAAACAAAAGCAAATGAACTTGCAAAGTTTATTCAGAAACGGGAAACCAATTTTGGTTCTTATGAAATTTTTGTAAAAGAAGTAACAGGGGCCGGTATTCTTACTGCCGATACCATCAACAGGTGGAAGAATTCAGGATATCTTTCTTTAAGATTTGTATAAAATAAAAATTATGGGTGTGTCAAATGGTCAAAAAATGAGACAAATGCTCCGGCTCTTTGAGAATGCTCAGGAACTGGAACAGAAATCATTCAGCTTTCCGGTGGCTTCAGACCCAGCCGATTGGAAAAAACTGGAAACAGCCGTGTTTGATCCTGAATTTTTAAAAGAATACAAGAATATAAACGGAGCAAAGTTTTCATGGAATAGTCAAAAGGATTCATCAATTTATGGTAGTTGCAGGTTTCTTAAAGCAAAAGATATTATAGCACAGCAAAAAGCTGTACTTGTTTTTAATGATACCAGCACTGATGACTGGCAAAATGATTTTTATCCCATAGATTTTTTTACAGATGAAGCATGTGCCGGTGTGTTTGCAGGAAAGCAGGCTTCTAATTGTATGTATCTGTATTTAATGGATGATGAATATCCGTTAAATCTGAATGTAACTGTGCAGGCATATTTTGATCTGATGATTGCTGCTTTTGCATTTGAGTATTGGCAATTAGCATTAAAGGCAATCTCTACAAAAAAAAGCAATCCATCTTCTGAACGCTTTCAATTCCAAATGCCCATTCTTTTTCACGGTTTCAGTTTCAATGACTTTGTTGAGAAATATCAATTGTTGAAAATTTAAAAGCGGTTGTTTATAAACTTATAATAAATTTTAATGAAACAATATCATACAGTCAGAATTAAAAAGGTTCGCAAAAGTGCGAAGAGCTATACTTCAATGCGTCAGCAAAAGAACTCCAGTCACCCGGAGGCTGATCGCTCTTTGCCGCAAACAACAGAAGTTTTTCCGTCAGCTTTCTTTCATCCTGCAACAACACAAGGACAGGCTCTTTCCTCGACTACCCAACATTTCTTCAAAGCCCGCCTCGGTCACGATTTTTCGCATGTAAAAATTCATACCGGTACAGAAGCAGAAGCATCAGCCAATGATCTTGATGCAAGAGCATATACAGTTGGTAATAACATTGTTTTCAACAGGAACGAATACAATCCGGATTCTGTTCAAGGAAAAAAATTACTGGCGCATGAGTTAGCACATGTGATGCAACATAAGAATGGAATGGTTGCTCAGCATTATATTCAGCCGCAACGCTCAACACCTGTTCCTGCAACCGCAGTTGTTGATCCTGATACAGACATTGCAACGTTTACAGTAAATACTGTAAACGTGGTGGTAGAACCCGATCAGACATTACGAAGAGGAACAGCCGTTCGATTTCATGGAAGACGATATACTGTAAACAGAACAGGAGCGTTAACAGTTGCTTCATTGCGGCCACGTATAACGCCCACGTATACCGGTAGCGGCAGAAGAAGGCGTGTTACAGCTGTAACACTTTCCTATACTTTGTACATTAAAACATTTTACGGAACAAGAGCATCTGCTTCCGATACATCAGCGTATGGCAGAGGTACAACGGCAGCAGATATTGCAGCAGGTCACACATCGCTTGGT
>JAACZX010000382.1 GCA_009996555.1 Chitinophagaceae bacterium
ATAACCTTTTACACTGTTGCTGCCAAGTATAATGTTTACTTCAGCAAGTGTGGTGCGTTTGTTGAGTTTTACAATCAAAGCATCGCCGGGCAAAGCAGACCGGTAAGCAGAATCAAGTGAAAGTGTAACCGTTGGCAATGGAGGTTCAGGAGCGGCTTTGTCTTTTTTGTTACATGCTATAGCTAACAGGCAAAGCAGGGTCACGGACAGAAGGTTAATTTTCATGCGTTTGGTTGTTAATAGAAAAAAAGATGAGCAAATTTAACCGAAACGCCCACGGCAACCCATACCTACATTGGAGTAATTTATAAATTGTAAGCCAGTTGTAAAAGGCCGACATGTCCTGTTCTGTTTACAGGTTCATCTGAAAAATAGCAGCGGGCAAAAGCATTACATTTACCTTCTGTTAAAATAGATGAATGTATTTTATCCCCGTTATAATCTGGTTGCTGATTAGTTTACTTGTAAGTAATTCCTGTTTTAAAGGGCGAAACAGCTTTTCCTTAATTTTTGTATCGTCTTTGATTTCAACAGTTTTGATCAGTACAGTATTGTTATTGCTAAGTGAGTATGTTGGTAAATGGATTTCTGAATTTTCTAACCAGATGCTTAATGCGTTATGGTTATTGCTGTTTTTATTCATTGGTCCTTTCTTTATCAGCAAAGCTGTTATGGCTCTCATAAAGTCGGTGATTAAATAACCATCAACGATCAAGTACTAAAGTGCAGAATCCAAAGCACCAAAACCAGAAACGAGAAACGTAAACCTGACAGGTTAAGCCTTGTCTTACTGTCTGTTCAACACATCGCATTCTGTCCTAAAGCAATTAACCTGTCAGGTTGAAGAGCTTCAACCAGAAACAAGAAACCAAAAACCAGAAACAACCAACCGCTTCTCCATTTACCTTTGCGGCATATAATCATCAATCAGGAATAAAAATGCGCATTGCTATTAATGGAATGGGTCGTATAGGCCGCATGTTGTTTCGCCGTCTTATCAACGATCCTCAGTTTGAAATTGTAGCTGTAAACGATTTGATGGATGCAGCCAACCTGGCTTATCTGTTAAAGTATGATTCGTTGTACGGCACATGGCAGCACGATGTTCAGTTTGCCAATGGTTTTTTCAGCGTGGCCGGTAAAACCGTTGCTGCATTGCAGGAGGCAGATGTAAACAACATCAACTGGAAACAATATGCTGTAGATGTGGTGCTGGAGTGCAGTGGTGCTTATTCATCCAAAACAAAAGCAGGGCAGCATCTTACATCGGGCGCAAAAAAAGTGTTGCTCTCTACCACCGGCTCAACGGATATTCCTTTGCTTATTTACGGGCATAATCATACCAACCCCGCAGCGGACGATGCCATTGTTTCGCCCGGTGGTTGTATGACCAATTGCAGCACACATATACTTTACCTGCTCAATTCCATTGGTATTGAATCGGCACAGTTGAATATTTTACATTCATACACATCAAGGCAAGAGTTGGTTGATACTGCACACAAGCAATACAGAAGAGGAAGGGCTGCAGCAGAATCTATTATACCTGTGGAAATTGATCTTGCACAATCGCTGGAACGTTTGCTGCCATTGCAGGGAAAGATCGCCACGGTATCAGTACGCATACCGGTTACTAATGGTGCGATGGCCGATATTACGGTGCAGATGAAAGAAGACATCAGCAGGGAGCAGATCAATGATCTGTTTAAGAAAGCTGCGGCTGCTGAATACAAAGGCATTCTGCAATACACCGAAGATCCGCTTGTGTCGGCCGATATCAGAGGCAACACTCATTCATGCATTATTGATGGCGAACTCACATCCGTTGTGGGACGACAGTTAAAACTCATTGCATGGTTCGATAATGAATATGGTTACACCAGCCGCATGATCGACTGGTTACGTTACTGGATGAAATAAACAAACGCTTGCTTTAAGTAAACGGTTTCGCTTTTTGTTTACAGTAATGCTGATTGAGCTGAACTTTTAATTTCCTTGTCAGTTAATTTTACTGCTCTTAACCAAGCAAAAGAAATGAATCAAAAAACAACAGGGCTTATTGAAACCATGCGTTGGTATGGCCCTAATGATCTTGTGTCATTGAACGATATTGCACAAGCCGGTTGTTCCGGTGTGGTAACAGCATTGCATCATGTGCCTAACGGCGAAGTGTGGACGATTGATGAAATAAAGAAACGTATTGCTGAAGTGCAGGCCGCAGGTCTCACCTGGGATGTGGTGGAAAGTGTGCCCGTGCACGAAGCGATCCGCAGGCAAACAGCAGGCTTTGAACAGTACATTGAAAACTACAAACAATCGCTCCGCAACCTTGGCGCATGTGGTGTAACGGTGGTTACCTATAATTTCATGCCGGTGCTCGACTGGACAAGAACTGATCTTTATTATACCATGCCCGATGGCAGCAAGGC
>JAACZX010000383.1 GCA_009996555.1 Chitinophagaceae bacterium
GTTATTACTGAAAAACCAATGACAACCGACGAAGACAAGTGTCGGAAAATCTTAGAAGCTGAGAAAAAATCAGGAAAGAAAGTAACGGTGGCCTTTAACTATCGCCACGGTGTACATTCCATGCAGCTGAAAGAATTACTGGCAGCTAATCGTGTTGGACAAATCACTTCTGTTGATTTTAACTGGTACCTTAATGTGCATCATGGAGCCGATTATTTCCGCCGCTGGCATGGCCGCATGAACAAAGGAGGATCATTATGGGTGCACAAAGCAACGCATCACTTCGATCTGCTCAACTGGTGGCTGAATAGCGAGCCCGTTGAAGTAAGTGCTTATGGTTCATTGGAACATTATGGCAAGAACAACGAATTCCGTGGTACAAAATGCCGTGGTTGCGAACACAAACCCAAGTGTAAATTCCATTGGGATATTATGGCCAACAAACAAAACGTAAATCTCTATGTAAACAATGAGCAGCACGATGGTTACATCCGTGATGGTTGTGTCTGGAGCAACGAGATTGACATCTTCGATAAGATGAGTGCACAGATCAAGTATGCAAATGGTGTACTTGTAAACTATTCGCTCACCACCTATTCACCTTATGAAGGATGGCAAATAGCATTCAATGGAAAGAAAGGACGTATTGAAACATGGGAAGATATTCCTTACCTGCAAAAGTCAAAGGTGGATGAAGAAAAACGTCATGCCATTGAAATGAGCAATGCCGATGATGCCATTAAAGGCGAAGTACATGAAATACTTGCCTGGGATAATTTTGGAAAAGATTTTGAAGTGTACACCACGCCAAAGATCCGGGGCGGACATGGTGGTGGCGACATACGCATGCAGAAACGCATTTTTGTTGACCCCAATGATAACCCACATCATGTAATGGCTGGTACACGTGATGGTGCCATGAGTATCCTCATTGGAATTGCTGCACGAAAAAGTATTGCTTTGAACCGTCCGGTAAAAATTTCAGAATTAACCGATCTTGTGCCCAGAGCAAACAGACACGAACTATAAATTGAACTGAAGGAAAATATTCATTGCTTTTTCAATCCAATGAATATTTTCCTTCAGTAATTCACCGTGACCAACAACTAAAAGTAAACAGATGAAAAAGATTTTATTGTCAGTTATACTAACAGCCGTTATCGGAATTCAGAGTTTTTCACAATCAAAACAGGAAACAGCAGTTGCCAACGCTGTTGAAAAACTTCGTTTGGCCATGATCAGTGGCAACGAAGCTGAGTTGCTTGCTGTTTCCAGCGAAAAACTCAGTTATGGTCACTCAGGTGGGTTGGTTGAAAATCAGCAGCAGTTCGTTGATAAGCTCAAAACCGGCGCTTCTGATTTTGTAACCATTGAACTGAAAAATCAAACCATTTCTGTGAATGGGAAAGTGGCAATTGTTCGCCACGAACTGCATGCAACCACCAATGATAACAACAAACCCGGTGAAGTACATTTGCGCATTTTACTCGTTTGGCAGAAAGATGGAAAAGCATGGAAATTATTAGCCCGCCAGGCAGTAAAAATCACTCCCTGATGCGGCTATTTTGTTCGATAACGTTTGCGTAAATAAACCCTGCCCTTACCCTGTTTAACCCGGTAATTGAGGGTTAACTTGTGCACTGGTTTTTGAACAAAACGATGATGCTGTCATGCAAAAAATAACTCTCCTGTTTCTCTCAGTCTGTCTCGTCTTAACCGTTTCAGCACAATGGAATAAAAAGCTACCGGTTGTTATTGCCCCGAAGTTTAGAAAAGACACGGTGAACATTAAAAAATTTGGTGCCGTTCCTGATGGCAATACCCTTAACACGAAAGCTATCAACAATGCGATTGAAACATTAGCTAAACGTGGTGGAGGCGTTGTGCTGGTGCCTGCGGGTTTATGGTTAACCGGCCCCATTGTACTAAAGAGCAACATCAACCTTCATGTTGCAGCAAGTGCTACGTTGTTGTTTACTACCGATAAATCGCAGTATCCATTAGTTAAAGCAAACTGGGAAGGCTTACCGCAAATGCGTAACCAATCGCCCATTTCAGCAACAAATGCAAGCAACATTGCAATTACCGGCAAAGGTATTATTGATGGCAACGGTGATGCATGGCGTTCTGTAAAAAGTGAGAAACTCACGGCCAGCCAATGGAAAAAACTAGTAGCATCGGGCGGTGTGGTGAGCGATGATAAAAAAACATGGTATCCTTCTGAAGCATTTATGAAGGCAAGCAAAGGACCAGCGAATCCCGGCGAAATAAAACCTGAACGTGATGCCGCTTATTTCGAAAGCATTAAAGATTTTCTTCGTCCCAACATGGTGTTGATCACCAATTGTAAATACATTTTACTGGAAGGCGTGACTTTTCAAAACTCAGCTGCCTGGTGCTTACATCCGCTGATGAGTGAG
>JAACZX010000045.1 GCA_009996555.1 Chitinophagaceae bacterium
CCTAAAAGGTTAGAGTTAGCTGCATAAGGACGTGAACCCATTTGCGAAGGAATACCCCAGTCTAAAGCAGGTTTACCATCGGCACCATTTACATAAGCACCTGTTGCTGTACGTTGGTAAACAGGGTAAATAGGACCCATTTGGCGGCTGTAATAGAATGGATTGGAAGTGGCTGTACCGCCAGCAAAAAGACCATCTCTCTTATCTTGCGCACCATCAATGGCTAAACCGAGTTTTAACCATTTGCTTACTTCACTGTTTACATCCGCACGGAAATTGTAACGTTTGTAACCAGAGAATTTAGCGATACCTTTTTCATCCAGGTAACCGCCACTAATGAAGTAGTTTGTTTTATCACTTGCACCTGAAACATTCAGGTTTACATTGGTACGGGTTGCATCCTGAAATAACGCATCTGACCAGTTGTCGTTCCACAATAATTGTGCATTAGGGTTGAATTTACCTGTTGCATCAACCAGTTGGTTACCTGGAACATTATATGCGTTATACACAAGACCAGAGCCGCTTGTGAGTACATTTGAAGCACTCTGTCCGGCTGCTGCATAAGACTGGCCGCTACCAAAAACGTATGAGTTTCTGTAAGCTTCCCAGAATAATTGATAATATTCCTGCGTATTAACACGATCATATTCAGGAATACCTCTTTGTGAAATACCATGACGCAGTGAAGCCTGTATTTGAGCAGGGCCTCTTTTACCTTTTTTGGTAGTGATCATGATTACACCATTTGCTGCACGTGAACCGTAAAGGTTGCTGGCTGCAGCATCTTTTAACACGTCAACAGTTTCAATTTCATCAGCAGAAATAGAACTGATTGAACCATCGTAAGGAATGCCATTTAACACGATCAATGGGTCATTAGAGGCATTGATTGATCCAAAACCTCTGATACGGATAGCAACGCCACCACCAGGAGTACCGCCACCATTTGTAGTAGCTACACCAGGCACCAAACCTTCAAGAACTCTTGTTACAGATGTAACCTGTTGCTTTTGGATTTGTGAAGCATTGACAGTACCAGTAGAACCGGTAAATGTTGATTTCTTTACAGTACCATATGGTACACTCACTACTACTTCCACCAGTTCGCCAACAGACGAAGCAAGTGTTACGTTAATTGCACCTGAGCCTATGCTCACTTCTTTCTCGGTAAAATTCAAAGAAGAAATTACCAGAGTTCTGGCAGATGAAGGTGCGTCTAGGGAAAACGACCCGTCGGCTGATGTTGTAGTACCAACGGTGGTACCTTTTACGATAACGGATGCATTGGCGATAGGATTGCCAGATTCATCTGTCACTTTACCCGACACTTTCTTTGTTTGAGCCATTAGTGTTAATCCACACACTAAAAACACAAACATCATACTTACAAGTTTTCTCATACTCGTTGAGGTTTATTAATGAAAATTGTTTCCAAAGTTTGGGAGGTGTAATTGGTCAGCATCTGTTGTCACAGGAATTGTTTTTCAAGGATGCCAAATGTAACGGCAAATGTTAAGAATAGTTAACAATAGACAGTTTTTTTGGCAGGTTGCTGCATAGATATTACAGCTTTTTGACTGATTACGAGAATTTTGTCATTTTTTTACTTGTGGTGATCAGTAAAACAGGTAGTAAGACAAGATTCGTAATCATGGCCACCAACAAAGTGAGGGAGGTTAACCAACCCAGGGCTTGGGTTCCACCAAAACCGGATAAGCAGAAAATGATAAAACCAGCCACCAAAACCAGGGAGGTATAGATGATGCTGATGCCCGTATGCCGAATGGTTTGTTTCACCGTTTCACGAACATCATACTTATGAAGTGGGAGCTCCTGTTTGTAATTGATCAGGAAGCGAATGGTAACATCGATGGCAATACCCAAGGCTACGCTAAACACCAATACAGTGCTGGGTTTCAACGGAATACCTACCCAGCCCATTACTCCTGCAGTGATGACCAGCGGAATGATATTGGGGATGAGTGAACAAATAAGAATGCGTACTGAACGGAAGAGGTACAGCATACATAATGCAATGAGCAGAAACGCCCAGAAAATACTTTCTTTCAATCCATTAATGATAAAGCTGCTGCCTTCCACAAAAATGATACTGGTGCCTGTCAACTGAATATCGGCCGATCGTTTCAACCTTGAAGAATCAATTTCTGCCGGTTTTATTTCTCCCTTACTAATAGCAGCAGCATATTCAAGACTGTCGTTATTAAACAGCAATTCGGCTTTTTGCTGCACTTCGGCTAATATTTTCGGGAGGCTGTCGCTGCCAACATCAGCCATGTTTACACTAATGCGGGCTTTCTGCTGTGTGCTGTCCATGAAATTGGCCACCAGCTTTACAAAATTGTTGTTCTTGCTGTTACTATCAGCTTTCATACGCAGGTAAGGAGCAAGAAATGCAAGATCAAATTCATTGGGCACCGTGTACATGTTACTATCATTATCGTAGTAAGCTTGCTTGGCAAACTTTAAGCCCTCAGTAACGGCAAGCGCTTTACCAATTTCAGGTCGGCTTTGCAGGTAAGTAACAAGTGAATCAATATTGGTGAGGTTAGAAATTTTACGGGTAATACCTTGTTTACGTTTTGTATCAACCACAATTTCCAATGGCATTACACCAGAAAAATGTTTTTCAAAAAATTTCAGATCTACATACAGCTTATCATTTTTTGGAAGATCATCAACAATGAAACCAACACTTTTTAAACGTAACACACCCATTGCGGAAACAATGATCAGTATAACTGTAGCAGTGTAAATATATTTCGGGTGATTGAAAACCCAGTTCTCAATACGCATGATCCAGCGATTGAGACGTTCATTTTCAAGGTAGCGAACATGTTTTTGTTTTGGTACAGGTAAATAACTCAGCACGATTGGGATGAGTGTAAATGAGATCACAAACAACACCATAATGTTGATGCCGGCTACAATACCAAACTCACGTAATATCTGGCTTTTTGTAAGCGCAAACACAGCAAAACCAATGGCGGCGGCGATGTTACAGAAAAGTGTAACAATACCCATACGGCCAATCATGTTAATAAGCGACACCTGCTTATCACCTGTTTTTTTATACTCTGTATGAAACTTGTTGAGGAAATAAATACAATTGGGAATACCGATCACCACCATTAACGGCGGAATTAATGCATTGAGGATAGTGATCTTGTAACCAAAGAACACCATTGTAGCTAAACTCCAGATCACGCCGATCACCACCACACCCATACTTAACCACATAGCGCTGAATGAACGGAAGAAGACCAGCAGAATAATAGCAGAAAGTAATACCGATCCCAGCAGGAAATATTGCATTTCAGCAGCAATACGTGTACTCATCTCCGTACGCACATGTGGCAAACCGCTAAGGTGCATCGTGATCTTTTGCTGTTCTTCAAAAGCCTTTACAAGTTTAACAATGCCATCAACAGAAGTATGTCTTGCTTTTGAGTTCAACACTTCTTTGTTAAGCCTGATAGCGATCATGTACACACTGCTTTCAGGGTTATAAAACAGGCCTTTGTAAAAAGGAAGATTCAGGAGTACTTGTTTTGAACTGTCAAGCACCTGCTGCGTTTGAATATTTTCAGGAAATACAAGCGTGGTCTTTAACTTTTCAGTTGCAGAATCTTTCATCAGGTTTACCGCAGCGCTGATGCTTAACACATCCTCAACCCCGGTAACTTTTTTTATTTCTTTCTGCAAAGCAGTGAATGATTGAAAAAAAGGAAGTTGAAACATGTCCTTTTTTTCAAAACCTACTACCAGCAGGCTGCCATCCTCACCAAACTTTTGTTTAAATGCTTCGTATGCCAGGTATTTGGGATGATCAACAGGAATAGCTTTCGCAAAATCATAACTACGCTGCACCTTCGATGCAAAAAAAGTCATGAAAGCGGTTGAAAGAATTATAACAATGATTAAAGGAAGCCTGTTGCGCAACACCCATTTACCCAGATTATACCACATGCGATTCTGAAATGTTTTTGTTGAAATTTGCAGCGCAAAGAAACGCCATTCTGCCTGAACAATCACATAATATTTCAGGCTTATCCGTTGCTGGCAAGCATTTCAGCAGGTTGTTACAGCAGAATATGCCGGAACAATGACACAAATCATCTGTATGCACGAAAAGCTGTTAAATTTGAGCAATACATGAAGACTATTGCGGTATATCTTTTTCTTTTCTTGTTCTGCAGCAGCTTAACAGCACAACTTGTTCCTATTGGTCAGTGGCGTGAACACCTTGATTACCGTTCAGGTAAAAAAGCAGCAGCAACCGGCGACAGGATTTTTGTGGCTACAAATTTTGCTGTGTATAGTGTGGCTGTTGCTGATGGAGAAATAACCCGTTTGAGTAAAGTAAGTGGCTTACATGATGTGGGTGTGCGTACAATCAACTATCAATCATCATCACAAAAATTACTGATAGCTTATAACAACAGTAACCTTGATGTTCTTTACCGCAATGATGTGATCAGTATCCCGGATATCTTTCGCAGTACAATTGCAGGTGATAAAACAATTTACAATATCAGCTTCCATACTAATAAAGCATATCTCAGCAGCGGGCTGGGCATTATTGTAGTAGATATGGATAAGTACGAGATCAGCAATACATTCATCATTGGCAATAGCGGTGCAAATGTAAAAGTGAATGGTTTTGCGGCTGATGCTGCGAGGTTTTATGCAGCAACTGATGAAGGATTAAAAACAGCCAGTCAAAATACAATAAACCTGAGCGATTATCGCAACTGGACAACCATCAGTGGAAGTAATGGGTTGCCTGCAGGACCTGTGCAACAGGTGTTAACCATCAATACAACAGTAATAGTGCAGCAGGCTAATACATTGTATGCAAACAACGGTGGCAACTGGCAGGTTATTTATAACGACGATTGGCGATGGGAGTCAGTTAATGTAAGCGATGGCGCCATCCTCATCAGCGAAGAGCGTTTTGGCTGGAATGAACGACGGGTGAGATCAATTGCAGCAAATGGTACTGTTAACGCAACTATTCAAAATGACAATGAACTGCGTTATCCGTTTCATGCAGTAAAAACAGGCAATGAAATATGGATAGCTGATTTTGAAAAAGGGTTAGTGAAAGCAGATGGCAACCTGTTTGAACGGTATGCAATTAATTCGCCTTATGGTCCCTTAGATGGCGAACTGTTTTTTTACAGAAACAAATTATATGTCGCAGGCGGCAGCGTTAATGATGCATGGAATTATCAGTTCAACGGATCTGGTTTTTTTACGTTTGATGGGAGTGAGTGGAAAGATCATAACCGAAGCAATTTATCTTTTATGGATACAGTGCTTGATGTTATCAGTATTACTGTTGACCCACGTGATGAAACAATTTATGCAGGATCGTTTGGTGGTGGATTGGTTGAGTATAAAAGCCCCACGCAATTCAAATTATATAAACAGAACACAGCGTTAAATGCAGCAATAGGTGATCTCAACAGTTACCGTGTTGGAGGAATGGCGTTTGATGCAAATAATAATTTATGGATCAGCAATTTTGGCGGCAGCAATAATTTTTTAGTAAAGAAGTCTGATGGTAACTGGCGTTCATTTCGTGTTCCATTTTTAATCAAGGACAATATGGTGGGTGCTATCCTTATTGATGATGCAGATCAGAAATGGATACAGGTGCCGCAGGGTAATGGTGTGCTTTGTTTTAATCATGGTGCATCAATTGATAACAGTGGCGACGACAGGTGGAAGCTGTTTCAAACAGGAAGCGGCAATCTGCCAAGCAATGCAGTGAATTGTATGGTAAAAGACAAAGATGGATTTATCTGGCTGGGAACAGATAAAGGAATTGCCATCATTCAATGCCCGGCTGATGTGTTTACAACAAACGGTTGCGAAGCATTTCAACCCGTAGTGCAACAGGATAATTTTGCGGGACTTTTATTTGAAAATGAAGAAGTGCATGCAATTGCAGTTGATGCAGCTAACCGTAAATGGGTAGGCACAAACAATGGCGTTTGGCTGATCAGTGCAGATGGTGATAAAGTGCTTGAACGATTTACAGCAACGAACAGTCCTTTATTAAGTAATAACATTATCAGAATTGCCATTGATCCAAAAACAGGTGAGGTATATTTTTCTACATTCAATGGTATTTGCAGCTACCGTGCAGGAGCTACTGAAGCAAAAGAAAATCCTGATAAGGTCATTGTCTTTCCAAGTCCTGTTCCTCCGGGATATAATGGCAACATTGGAATTCGTGGATTGCCCGAAAATTCCATTGTAAAAATTGTTGAATTGAATGGACGCTTGGTTTATCAGACAAGATCATTAGGAGGGCAGGCAGTTTGGAACGGAAGAGATTACCGCAACCAACGGGTAGCAAGTGCTGTGTACCTTGTATTGGCAAAAGATGAATTTGGCACAGAAAAACAAGTAGGAAAAGTAGTATTCATTAAATAGATGTTTCGTTGAGCGAGGTTCTTCATAAAACAAAAGCAGTGGTATTGCGTACTGTTAAGTATGGCGAAACAAGTTTAATTGTTGCAGCTTATACCGAGCTGTATGGCCTGCAGAGTTACATTGTGCAGGGTGTTCGTACAAGTTCAAAAAAAGGAGCAGGCAAGGCAAATTATTTTCAGCCGGGTGCTATTCTTGAACTGGTGGTTTACCATCATGATCTTAAGAATCTGCAACGCATCAAGGAATTCCGCTGGAGTTACTTATACGAAGAATTGTTTTCTGATGTGGTAAAAAACAGTGTACTTCTTTACATGATGGAACTGTTGCAGAAATGCGTGAAGCAGCCGGAAAACAATCCTGATCTTTTTTATTTTGTGGAAGATGCATTGATGCAGTTAGACAAAGCATCACCGGCAGTAACAGCTAACTTTCCTTTGTACTTTGCGTTGCATCTTACTGATTTTTTCGGTTTCCAAATGAATACAGAAAATGCAAAGGAAGGTTCTGTTTTTGATTTGCAGGAAGGAAATTTCATCCACCACTATCCGCAACATGTAAATTATCTGGAAGGAGAATCTGCACAACTCATTAGTGAATTACTGAAAGCCATGCAGCCAAATGAGCTTACTGAAATTCCAATGAATTATCTGCAACGCCGCAAACTGCTTGAGGCTATGGAAGTGTATTACATGTACCACATGCCTGAGTTTACAAAAATGAAAACATTACAAGTGTTGCAACAGATCATGGAGCCATAATGAAGTGAATAATCGTTTCTAGTTCTTACAAAATTCTTTTTGAACTACTGAAATCATTTGCAAGCAGCACAATACCCGGTTGCTTACTTTTTTCAAAACTTCCCAAATTGTTTTCCCATTGCAATGCTTTGGCAGCATTGATTGTTGCCATTTGCAAAACCTGCTCAGTTGTTGCAGTGGTATGTTGAAGCAGTGCCTGCATTTCTTTTGCAATACTCAGTTGCCAGTTACTGCTGTAACTGTCGGTGCCCAATACAAGTGTGCAATGATGTTGCTGAAACAAATGTACAGGTGGTGTTTTATTTTCAATATACAGGTTAGCATTGGGGCATAAACAGTACACAAGTTGTAATCCATTGTTTGCAGCATAATCGTTTGCCCAAATAATATCTTCTTCAGGCATAAACGTATTATGCACAAGTAAAATGGTTTGGCTATTATTAAAAAATGGAAGATAAGAACGTATACTACTTTTGCCTGTTACAGAAAATGGAGATGATTCAATACCAAATATCCGGAACAGCTTTAAAAAATCACCGGTACCTGTTTTATACAATTCATCTTCCGCTGCTGTTTCCTGGTTATGAATGGAAATAATTTGCCCCTGCGTTGCATCATTGATCAGCTGAAATGTTTTTGTTGAAATACTATACGGTGCATGTGGCACAAGTGAGGTGCGGTGCGCTGTTTGTAATATATGGGCAACTGCTTCGTATTGCTTCATATTCTCTTCAGCTTTTGTATCATAAAACCCAAGCACTTCTACAAAATTCTGCCAACGGATGCGGCTCCTGTTTTTTACTGCTGCAGTATCGGCGGTATTACCAATATCACCCACGGCCACAATACCGTTGCTGAACATTTCCTCTTCTGCTGCTTCAATAGCCGCATCAATCACTTCTTTTGCAAATCCTCGCTTTGTAACAACGGAACACAGGAAATCAACCAGGCCCGTATGTGGTGGAATAACATGTTTAAGATGGCTTAATTCAAGATGGCAATGTGCATTGATCAACCCGGGCGATAAAACACCTTCGAGCAACTGCACGCCCTCACCGGCATCGGTTATGTGCACTATATCCTGTACAGTTCCGCTTTCATCAGTGATCAATACTTCATCATCGGTGCGGAGCCGGTACCCATCAAACAATTGATCAGCCTTGAATTTCCTGTATTGCATGCATTAATTCATTTAAATTTGCCGCTCAAATTTAAGGTGAAACAATTCCCTTTCAGAAGTACGATCATTTATGCTGGATAAATTAGAAGCAATACAGGCGAGGTTTGATGAAGTGGGTGTGGCGTTGACCAATCCCGAAATTGTTGCCAACAACAAACAGTTTTCGGCGTTGAGTAAGGAATACCGCAGTCTTGAAAAAGTGGTACAGGCCCGTAAGGAATATCTTGGAGTGTTGAACGATGTACAGGGCTATAAAGAAGCATTGAACGGAAATGATGAAGAGTTGCGTGAAATGGCGAAGGAAGAGTTGCCTTCACTTGAAGAAAAGAAAGATGAATTAGAAAAGCATATCCGCCAATTGTTGATACCAAAAGATCCGCAGGATGATAAAAATGCCATCCTTGAAATTCGTGCAGGTACCGGTGGCGATGAAGCCAGTTTGTTTGCCGGCGATCTGCTACGCATGTACATTAAATATTGCGAACGCCGTGGCTGGAAAACTGCTGTACTCAGCGAAAACGAAGGAACTGTTGGTGGCTATAAAGAAGTGCAACTTGAAGTTACAGGTGATGATGTATATGGTATACTCAAGTTTGAAAGTGGCGTGCACCGTGTACAACGTGTACCTGCCACAGAAACCAGCGGCCGTGTTCATACCAGTGCAGCAACTGTGGCCGTTATGCCCGAAGCAGAGGAAATTGATTTTGAGTTAAGAGAAAGTGATGTAAAAATGGAAACTGCCAGAAGTGGTGGTGCCGGTGGACAGAACGTAAACAAGGTTGAAACCAAGGTAATGCTTACACATGTTCCGACAGGAACAGTGGTTATTTGCCAAACGGAGCGTACACAGCTGGCCAACCGTGAAAAAGCCATGCAGATGCTGCGTACACGTTTGTACGAAGAGCAGGTGCGGAAACAGGAAGAAGAAATTGCCCGCCAGCGGAAGAGTTTGGTAAGTACCGGCGACAGAAGTGCCAAGATCAGAACATATAATTTCCCGCAAGGCCGTGTAACGGATCACCGTATTGGTCTTACATTATATAACCTTGATGCAGTGCTTAACGGTGAAATTGAAGAGCTGATCGATGCGCTGCAATTTGCAGAAAATGCGGAAAAACTAACCCTGCAGTAATAGGAAACCCTAAAGGGGTATCAATCTCACACTACATTTCATTCATGCTTTATCCGATAATCCGGGTGAAGAATATGATGTTATTTTACACTGTGCCTGGTAAAGCAGTTCAGTCGAACGTTTCATGCAGCAACAAAACCGAAAGCATGTTGCAGAAGACATAATCTGCACTGTTTTGGCCAGATGCAAAACAAAAAACCATTTCCGGCATTTTATTTTCTTTCAGCACAGAATCAGCTGCGGAGAGAAACAAAACAAAGGAAACAATTTAAAATCCAATAAATCCAGTAACTATGAAAAGGGTACTTTTCTATGCATTGCTGCTTACGCTTGCAGCTTCTTGTCAAAAAAGCGATAATCTTCAACCCGAAACAACAGCAGAATTTCAGCAACCATCTAAGGCAAAGCCGGAAGCGTGTGATTTCTTAAAAGGAAATTATAATGTGATCAGCCGGGGACAGTTGTTCGAAAATAACATCACTGCAAAAGGAAGAGACCGTGATAAAGACGGTATTGTTGATGCTGTTGATAACTGCCCTACAACTTACAATCCTGATCAGCTCGATTCAAATAAAGATGGTATTGGTGATGCATGTGATACAAAGACCATCACAACCAATCCAACAACACCCGTTACTACATCTGCATGGGTGATTTATCTCGATTTCGATGGCCAAACTGTAAGCACTCCATATTGGAATGGCGGTGTTAGTTTTTACTGCACACCTTCAGGTTTTTCTGCAACAGAAATTGCAAACATATTGGCAGAAGTAAAGAGCGATTATGCTGTGTTTCCCACAATTACTGTAACTACTGATTCAACTGTATACTTTTCTGCAAGCAGTACCAAACGTCAGCGTGTGATTATAACCGAAAATCATTCCTGGTATGGCGCAGCGGGTGGAGTAGCTT
>JAACZX010000384.1 GCA_009996555.1 Chitinophagaceae bacterium
GTGGCAAACTACGGTTCTACAACATCTGATCACTATCCGGTGTTCAGCCGCTACCGTTTCAACAACACAACAGCACCCGCCGTTACAACCTGTACTGCAGAAGTAAAACTTTGCGCTGTTGAAAATGGCAGCTACAGCATTCCTGCTTTTGTTGCAACAGATGATTGTGGTGATGCAGTAGTTTATAGCTACAACATTACCGGTGCTACTGAACGCAACGGCACAAGCAACAATGCAAGCGGTAGTTTTAACATTGGCACAAGCCTCATCGTTTGGACCGCTGTTGATGGCTGGGGTAACATTGCTACCTGCAGCACAACGGTGATCATTAATGCCAATCCAACCGTTACAATACCTGATGTGTATGCTTTAACAACAGGCACATTGGTGAACACTGTGTATCTTGGTTATACACCTGCATCATCTGTTACACTCACTGCAAATGCAACCGGCGGAAGCCCGGCTTACAGCTATAGCTGGTCAAGTGGTGCTGCTTCATCAACTGCTACAGTGAGCCCAACTGCTGCAACCACCTACACCGTTACAGTAACCGATGCAAACGGCTGCCAGGCATCAGCAGACAAGTTTATTGATGTGATTGATGTTAGAAGCGGTAAAAAACTGGACAAAGTAACTGTTTGTCACGGCCCTTCTGGAAGCATCAGCATCAGTCATGGTGATGTGGCAAACCACCTGGCGCATGGCGATAAGCTGGGCAGTTGTGTTACAACAGCTCCAACTGTTGCAAGAAATGGCGAAGTCATCAACAGCAAGCTTGCTGTTCAGGTATTGCCGAATCCATCTTCTGCAGAGTTTACCCTGCTTATCCGTTCAGAACTTACAGGAAAACTGAACCTTCGCATCCTTGATATCCAAGGTCGTGTGCTGGAACAGCAGAGCAATATCAGCCCAACCCAAAAGCTGGTGATTGGCCAGGGATTCCGTCCGGGAATCTATTTTGCCGAGATCAGCCAAGGCGGTGAACGCCAGCTTATTAAACTGGTAAAACTTTAAACCAACTGGTTTACACATAAAAACGCCCTCCAAAAGAGGGCGTTTTTTATTTCTTTAAGCGAAATAAAGCCGGGCAATAAGCCCAATTGCCGATCTTCGCCACCTCACTTTAAAGCCTGAAATAATCTCCTGCAATGCTTGGCTGGCAAGGCTTTTCCCCCTACCTTTGCAGCCCCAAATCTGTATTGGCAGATTTCCTGACCGCAAGGCCGGGATCCAATGGGCAAACCCAATTATTAATTTTTAAATCACAAAGAGTAATGAAGAATTACGAAATGATGGTGATTTTTACCCCGGTTCTGTCTGAAGACGAATTCAAGGCAGCACAAAAACGCTACACTGATCTTATCGCTGCAAATGGCGGTGAATTGGTTCACAGCAATCCATGGGGTTTAAAATCTCTCGCCTATCCGATCGAGAAAAAAACAACCGGTATTTACTGGGTTGTTGAGTACAAAGCTCCAACAGAATTTAATGCGAAGCTGAACATTCAGATCCACCGTGATGAGCAGATCCTGCGTCACATGTACACTGCACTCGACAAATACGCCGTTGAGTACAATGCAAAAAAGAGAAATGGCGTACCAACCGGTAACCAAACAGTGGAGGCTTAAGTCATGGCAAAGAATGAAATTAAATACCTGACGGCGATCAAAACCGAGAAACCTCGTAAAAAATATTGCCGCTTCAAGAAGTATGGTATCCGTTACATCGATTATAAAGATGTTGAGTTCCTGAAAAAGTTTTTGAACGAACAGGGTAAAATTCTTCCCCGTCGTTTAACCGGTAACTCTTTGAAGTACCAGCGTAAATTATCAGATGCTGTAAAGAAAGCACGCCAGATGGCGCTGTTGCCTTACGTAACTGATTTGTTGAAATAAGAAAATTAATTAGTGAACCTTTCCCTAACTCCCGCTGAAGGCGGGAAGACAGTGTAAAAACTGGGTTACGGAAACTAAAAACAAAACAATGGAAGTAATCTTAATCCAGGATGTAAATACACTCGGTGGCAAACACGAAGTTGTAAAAGTAAAGAACGGTTATGCCCGTAACTTTCTCATCCCTCAGAAATTTGCAGTAGAAGCTTCTCCATCAAACCTGAAGCAACTGGCAGAACGTTTAAAAGTGCAGAAGAAGAAAGAAGATGCAATGATGGCGCAGATCAAGTCTGTTATTGCGAAGCTTACTGAAGCTCCTGTAAAACTCACTGCTAAAACAGGTACAAGTGGCAAGATCTTCGGTAGCATTACCACTGTTATGATTGCACGTGCAATTAACGAACAGAAAGGTTATGAAATCGATCGTCGTAAGATCCACCTGGTTGATGAAATCAAAGAACTCGGTACACACAAAGCAAAAGTTGATTTTGCAAATGGTAACGAAGCTGAGATTGAACTGGAAA
>JAACZX010000385.1 GCA_009996555.1 Chitinophagaceae bacterium
CGGTCTCACCAAGGCTGCAAGCTTTAAAACAGGTGAGGCGAAAGGCGTGCGTGTGTATCATGTAACCATTTAAAATTTCCGGGAAGCAATATGCCTCCATATTCAAATATGACCCGTTATTTTTTAGTTAGTGTTTTGTTGTTTTGTTGTTCATTGGCAAACGGGCAGGAGTTGTATGTATTTTCAAACCCGGCTTCAAATATTCCCGCCAAAACAATTGTTGCAAAAGCATCTGTGAAAACCATGCGTTCATATCACAACAATGAACGGGAGTACAGGTTTATGCCTGAGCTGCAGCTTGGATTAACAAAGAACTGGATGCTGACAGGTAATGTGAGTTTTTCAAACATGTTCTTTCAGCAAAAGCAGCAGTTTGAAAGTGCACGCCTCTATACCAAGTATCGTTTTTACAGTAATGATGAAGTGCATAAACATTTCCGTGCTGCAGTGTACGGATCAGCAGCATGGTCAAACAATCCATTGGTGTACCAGGAGCTGAACCTTGAAGGGGATAACAGCGGTGTGCAGCTTGGTGTTGTGGCAACGCAGCTGGTAAACAAGTTTGCTGCATCAGCAGGGGTAGCCTATATACAGCAGTTGGAGAAAACGAATAAACTAAGTTTTGGTATTCCTTTTTCTGAGCAGGCATTGCAGTATAATTTATCAATGGGGTACCTGTTGTTTCCACGTAATTACAACAGTTACAAACAAACCAACTTTAATTTGTATTGCGAATTTCTTGGTCAGCAAAGTACTGATGTGAAAGCTGGTTTTCTTGATATTGCTCCTTCCTTACAGCTTATTTTCAACAGCAGTACAAGGTTTAATGTGGGTGCACGTTATCAATTGGCAGGCAATGCACATCGGATGACGGAGCGTTCAGTATTCATCAGTCTTGAACATTATTTTTTAAATGCATTGAAATGAAAGTAATAAAACCTGTTTTGCTTTTTCTTCTCTCCCTTTTCCGGAAGAAGGATTGCTGCAGATAAATGCCAAAGCCTGTTCGTAACGAACAGGCTTTTCTTTTGCTTACAGCCGGTAGCTTACCGGCTGTTTTTATTTGACTATGTGAAAATAATTTCTATATTTGACTAAATATAAATTTAGACAAGTCTAAAAAATAATTATGAGGACTGTAATTTTTGTGCTGCTGGGTTTGTGGTTTTCGGGAGCAGAGGCACAATCTATAACTGTAAAAGGGGAGGTAAGCGATCTCCGTTCTGAAGAACGGATAAAACATGCCGCTGTACAAAATACAAGCACCAACCAATCGGTACTTACCGATCACAGGGGTGAATTTTCAATAACAGCATCAGCAGGCGATACCATTACCGTAACTGCGGTAGGTTATATGACCGACACCATTACTGTGTCGGCATCATCAAAACTTATCACTGTACAGCTGTTTCCTGTTACAAAGTCACTGAATGAAGTGGTGATCAGCGGTACGCTCAAAGAGATCCGCAAGTCGAACAGTCCCATTGCTGTTGAAACATATTCTCCTAAGTTCTTTAAAAAGAATGTAACAGCATCGGTGTTTGAAGCACTCTCGATTGTAAACGGCGTACAGCCACAGTTAAACTGCAATGTTTGTAACACTGGTGATATTCATATCAACGGGATGGAGGGGCCTTATACCATGGTGCTGATCGATGGTATGCCGGTGGTAAGTAACCTTGCAACGGTGTATGGTTTTTCTGGTATTCCTGCTAACCTCATCAAACGTGTTGAAATAGTAAAAGGACCTTCTTCTACACTTTATGGAAGTGAAGCGGTGGCAGGTTTGATCAACATCATTACCAAAGATCCCGGATCAGCATCGTTATTCAATGCAGATGTGTATTACACAAGCTATCATGAATTGAATGCAGATATTAGTGCGAAGTTCAGGTTTGGAAAAGCAAGTTCGCTGCTGGGAATTAATGCATTCAACTTCACAAAGAAATATGATGTGAACAACGATAACTTTACTGATGTTACGTTGCAGAAACGCATATCTGTATTCAATAAATGGAATTTCGACAGAAGTAACAAACTCCCTTTCCAGGTTGCAGTTCGTTTTTTATCTGAGGATAGATGGGGAGGCGAAATGCAATGGTCCAAACAATGGCGTGGCAGTGATAGTGTGTATGGCGAAAGTATTTATACCAAACGTGTTGAAGTGATCGGGAATTACGGGTTGAAGCTTGGCGCTGAACCGTTGATGTTTGAATATTCATACAACCTTCACCAGCAGAATTCATTTTATGGTGTTGTGCCTTACCATGCAAAGCAACACAGTGGTTTTGCACAACTTCGCTGGAACAAAGATCTGAAGAAACATCATTTATCGGCAGGCTTGCCTTTCCGCTACACATGGTATGATGATAATACAGTTGCTACCATGAAGCCTGATGGTACAACCAACGAACC
>JAACZX010000721.1 GCA_009996555.1 Chitinophagaceae bacterium
AATCGATTCACATCTCTGAACGTGGTAATATAGTCTGAAATTTTTGGAAGAATCTCGAAACTTCCAAACAAAGTTGATGAAGGGTTTTCTATATAATCTAAAACTTGCAAACATGATTGCGGTACGTATTTCCTTAAATGGCCCAAGAGTTCGTTTCTATAAACCAATCGATTGGGCTGCAATGGCAAATAGTATTCTAACTGAAATATCTTCTCCAAATATTTTTCACTTTTATTAATCAGGGCTTCATTTACACTCGCTGTAACATAAGCCTTGTCAAAAGCAACCACAAAAAAAACGCTTCCGAAATTAGCTGTATTTCGAACTATTCTGAGAACCTCAATTACTTCTTTCTTATCCAGCCGATCAACATCATCAATATAAACCACAATCTTCCTCTTTAAACTTTGGATACTTTGGTTTATGATTTCGTATTGCTCGTGAAATTCTTTTTTTTCTGTCGAGAATTCAAAAAGCTGCTTTATGACTCCAAGACTGTTACTGTCTGTAGATTGAAGCAGTTTCTTACTATAATCAGTAATATTTGTTTTTAAGGACTCGTCAAATTCAGATAAACGTGCTGCCAAATCTGAAAAGAAAATTGCAGAAATATTTTCACTATTTCTAGTTGCCCAAGGATTAAATCTGAGTTGCACAACCTGTTGTTCTTTTTCGAAAATGTTTTCTAAAGTTGAAAGAAAAGTGGTTTTCCCTGCCCCCCATTCACCGATGATGCCAATTGCAAAAGAATGATTAGGAGAATTTGTCGCAAGTATCTTATGTGCTAAGTCCTTGACGTAGCCAAACCTTCCAAGAATATCAGATGATTCTTCCAGAATCAATGGCGTGTCCGTAAAAAATCCTTCGTGTAGAGGTGGTTGATGCTTATACTGCATAACAAATTTAATTGCATAGAACAAGTAATAACATACAACTCCAATGATGAAAGATAAAAGGATATCCGCCAAAGAAAGAAAGCTAACTAAATTTGAACGAAACCTGACAAAATCATATCTGGAGGTATCAAAAAATCGAAAGTATAGATAAATGAAGGTTAAGGAAAATATGTACAGCTCCAGCAGCACAGATAAACGAACAAGTCTTATCCCTTTAATGACAAAAAACAATATAACAGAAAGACCACCAAATATGCAGATTAAGTCTATGATAATAGAGGATTGATGCAATGTTGAAAATAAAGGCTTCACCAACGCTGCTGAAATAATTTCAGAAAACTTATCCGTAAATACCAAAAGAAATAAAACAAGGAAGCCGGGAAACATAATAATACTTTTACTTTTCCCTTTGTATCTGCTGAATATATTACTATAGAAAGATTTTATAGCTCCGGGCTGCTTAATGTCGATGGCTTGTGTATGGTATTTACTCATTTTATAACTTACTTTCCCGCCTTATTAATCAATTTCTAATATCGTTTTTAATTTATTGAGAGCTTCCCTATGTTTCTTTGCTCCTAGTTTATTAAGATTTACAATTTTCCATCTTACCGATGGCAATTGTGATACTGTTTCAGGGTTTTCCAATCCAAGTAAATTCCATTCTGGTTTCATCGATTTAAATCCTAAAAGGAATTTTTTTTCGTCACTGGTCATTGTATCATGGATAACATTTACCAATTGCGTTCTTGTTTCCAGTAATTCTTCCAATGTAATTTCTTGAGTAGTCATTCGCACAAATTCGTTTTCATAAATCTCCTTCAGCTCTTTGAAGTTAGGTCTTAGTAATTCTGACATCGGTCGCTGGTGACTTATAAGATATACCAGAAATGTTTTGCGAAATTCATCAGTGAAACCTTCATTCTCCAATAGAAGTTTGACATCATATAAATCTCTGGGATGTTGCCGGTCAAGTGCAGCTGCAATTTTTCCTGCGTAAAGATCTGGCAACGACACGACAGGAAATTCTGTATACCCAAAATGTTCTGAAGCCTTTTTAGAAATAGGTAAAACCTTTTCGCCCAATACCGTTCCCCGAATGACTGGAGATAATTCGATCTTAATCCTGACCCCATTTTGTTCAACAATCAATCGCAGAGCTTCACTCTGTTCATACGCATTTTGTACACGTGACTGGAGAATAGTTTTTTCGATTAGTCTGCCGATGCGGGTGAGGGCAGCCCCAATTTTTTCCAGGGCTGTCGCACGATCATCCATCGGCAAATACACCAGGTCAATATCAACAGAAAGCCGGGGTACATCACGAACAAATAAGTTGATTGCCGTACCTCCTTTTAGTGCAAAACAATCTTCTGTTGCAATCAATGGAAGGACACGAACTAATAGCTGAACCTGTTTATAATAATCAGTATCTACATTCATAACTGTTCAGGAACTGTGATGTTATATTGTTTATTAAATTTCCCGCCTTTTACGATAACACGATTACC
>JAACZX010000386.1 GCA_009996555.1 Chitinophagaceae bacterium
CACATCATGTGCCTTTGCAGTTATATCGGCAGGAATAATATCGAGGTTTTCGTATTCAGTAGCCATGATGCTGTCGGCCAGTTCAGCATCTTTTCCTACAAGATCTTTCATTGCCACTTTCTGTTTGGGTTTTACTTTGTAGTAAAACGATGTAGCACCTTGCGGATCGATATCCCATATCAATGTTTTATACCCGTCTTTTGCAGCGAGGTAAGCAAAATTTACACAACTGGCTGTTTTACCAACTCCTCCCTTAAGATTGAATAAAGCAAATGTGAACATGGCTGAGCATTTGATGAATAGCTTTCAAGTTAAGAAAAGATGCGGAAAATTTGAAAATAGCGGAACAAGTCCTGCGTGAAGTCGGGATGTGAGCCAACCGCCAACGGGGCTTTGAGCCGCCGCCGGGGTTTGCAGGCTGTTATTTCTTCATTTCATCCAGTTCCTTTTGTAACCGGAACATTTCATCCCTCAGCCGTGCAGCCTCCATAAAATCAAGGTCACGGGCTGCTTTTTCCATTTGCTTTTTTGTTTGTGCAATGGCTTTTTCCATTTGCGGTATGGTTTGGTAAACTTCCTGCTCTTCGGCAGCTGTTACTAACTCTTCATCGGAACCTATTGCATAAGGCCTGCTGGCATCAAACCCTTTAATATCCAGCACAGCTGTTTGCCCCAATACCTGCTCAATTGATTTTGTTACTGTTCTTGGTGTAATGCCATGTTCAATATTATACTGGATCTGTTTTTCCCTGCGCCGGCTGGTTTCTTCAATGGTGCGGCGCATACTTTCCGTCATCTTATCTGCATAAAAGATCACCAGTCCGTCCACATTACGTGCTGCACGACCGGCAGTTTGTGTTAAACTCTTTTCGTTACGCAAAAAGCCTTCTTTATCTGCATCAAGAATGGCCACCAACGAAACTTCCGGCAAATCCAATCCTTCACGCAAGAGGTTTACGCCCACTAATACATCAATTACACCTAATCGCAGATCACGCAAAATTTCGATGCGCTCCAAGGTATCTACTTCACTATGGATGTATTTTGATTTGATGTTGATGCGGTGCAGGTATTTATCCATTTCCTCGGCCATGCGTTTGGTGAGTGTGGTTACCAATACACGATCGCCTTTCTTCACACGCTTATCAATTTCATCTAACAGATCATCGATCTGGTTAATGCTTGGGCGGATCTCAATAGGCGGGTCCAATAAACCTGTTGGGCGAACAACCTGCTCAACCACCACTCCACCTGTTTTTTCCAGTTCATAATCATCAGGTGTTGCACTAACAAATACCACCTGGTTGAGTAAACTTTCAAACTCATGAAAATTGAGTGGACGGTTATCTAATGCACTGGGCAAACGGAAACCATAATCTACCAATACCATTTTACGGCTTCTGTCGCCGCCATACATACCACTCACCTGCGGAATGGTTTGATGACTTTCATCAATAACCAGTAAATAATCTTTCGGAAAATAATCGAGCAGACAGAAGGGTCTTGTACCAGGTGTACGTCTGTCGAAAAAACGGGAATAGTTTTCAATACCGTTGCAATAACCCAGCTCACGAATCATTTCGAGATCATAGTCTGTCCGTTCTTTCAACCGTTGTGCTTCAATATATTTTCCTTCACGTTTAAAATACTCCACCTGTGCAGCCGATTCATCCTGTATTTCGTAAATGATCTGCTGCATCATATCCTTTGGTGCAATGTATAAGTTGGCAGGAAAGATGGCGGCATTATCAACCTTGCCAATACGTTTGCTCGATTTTACATCGATGGTTTCAATATCTTCAATTTCATCGCCAAAGAACGTAATGCGGTAGCCAAAATCAACGTAAGGGAGATTGATATCAACTGTATCACCCTTCACCCGAAAACTGCCCCGGTTAAAATCGCCTTGTGAGCGACTGTACAAACTATTAACGAGTGAGTGCAAAAAACCCTGCCGTGATAATGTCTGGTTCTTTTGAATACGAATGATACCATTTTCAAAATCGGTAGGGTTGCCCATACCATAAATACAACTCACACTGGCTACTACAATAATATCCCTTCGTCCGCTCAGTAATTCGCTGGTAGCCTGTAACCGCAGTTTGTCCAATTCTTCGTTAATGCTCAGATCTTTTTCGATGTACGTACCGCTTACAGGCATGTACGCTTCGGGTTGGTAATAATCGTAATAGCTTACGAAATAGCCCACCGCATTATCCGGAAAAAATTGTTTAAACTCACCATACAATTGTGCCACCAATGTTTTGTTGTGTGTAAGCACCAGTGTTGGCCGTTGTACATTTTGTATAACATTGGCCATGGTAAAGGTTTTACCGCTGCCGGTAACACCAAGTAATGTCTGGTATTTCTCACCATTTAAAATTCCTTCGGTGAGTTGCTGAATG
>JAACZX010000722.1 GCA_009996555.1 Chitinophagaceae bacterium
TGGCATCGTTTGTAATACCTTTTATTTCGCATAACGATTCATTGGCAGCATCCGTACCCATGGAGAATGTACCACCGGGTATCCAAACCATGCCCTGCAGAATAACGGCAGGCTTTGGAATTGAATTTTCAACTGTTGCAAAAAACAATCCTGTTTCACTGCCGGGAACAGCACAATCAACAACAGAAAGGTTCTTCTCTTCTTTTCCTTCAGCAGGCGATTGGCAGGCACAGGTAAGAGATATGCACAGCAGGAATAAAACAGTTTCTTTTTTCAGCATCAACATGTTAGTAACGAAGTTATTAAAACAATCAGAGCCAAAATGAATTTCCATTCATTTGTTGAATTCATCTGTATACAAATCCTTTCTTGTATGCAGGTGGTTTTGCCGGCACTCTTTTTTTTCATATAAAGATTTTATATTAGTGCATGAAGCTCATCTTATTCCTTCTGCTTGCCACCCTCCTGACTGTTACAGTACAATCACAACCAATAAATACAGATTCGTTACGTAATGAATTAAAAATTGCTAAGAACGATACCAATAAAGTGATCCTGTATCGTATGCTGGCAGGCATTGTTGGCAACAGCAACCCTGCAGAAGCAATTGAATATGGGAAAGCCGGTTTAAAGTTGGGCAAGCAATTAAGGTGGGAAAAAGGAATAGCAGGATGTTATTTGAATGTTGCAGCAGCATTTGGATTTAAAGCGCAACTTGATTCAGCTATGCTGTACATCGATTCGGCCATTGTTTCATCAAAAATTGTGGGTGATCCAACGAGGTTGGCATTGGCTTATCTCAATAAGGCGGATTACTATATGCAATTGCGAAACTTCAAACAATCATTGATCAATTGCGATTCGGCCTGGCGTTATGCTGAATTAGCCAACAATAATGACCGGCGTGCCCGCATTTTACAAACAATTGGGGCTATTTATTTTTATCAGTCGAAATATAAGGAAGCCATCGATTACAATGAACGGGCCGGGCAATTGTACAGGGAACTGGGAAACAAAAAAATGTATGCTATCACGCTTTCGAATATCGGAACCGGTTTAACACGTACAAACGAATATGCAGCTGCCATTGAAAATTATCAAAAAGCCATTGCACTTGCCAATGAAGTGGGCGACAGGGTAAACTTTGCAATGTATTACGGAAACATCAGCTCCAATTATATTAAGCAAACACTGTATGAAAAAGCTGCGGAAAATGCGCAGAGAGCAATGGAATATGCTTTGGAACATGACAATGAAAAACAAATAGCAACGGCTTATTCTCTTTTTGGAGAAATATACCTGAAGCAGAAAAAGTATGCACAATCCATAGAGGCGGCGTCGAAAGCTTATAACGGGTTTCAAAAAAATGAATTACAGGAAGAGCAGCAAACAGCAGCAGAAATTCTGGCCGAAGCATATTCGCTTTCAGGTAATCATAAAGAAGCGTATAACTATCTTTCAAAAAGCAAAGAGCTGAGCGATACGCTGGCCACGCAAAAATATGACGAGGATATTGCTGCCATGCAAACATCTTTTAATGTAGAAGAAAAGAACAGCCAGATTGCATTGCTGAATAAAGACAAAGAGTTGCAGCAGTATCGTCAGCGTATTTTAGTCTTCAGTTTTTTAGCATTGGCAGTCATCGCCATTGCAGGAATCATATTCCTCATCAACCGGAATAAACTTCGCCAGCGGATGAAAGAAATGGAACTGCGTCAATCAATAGCTGCCGATCTGCACGATGAAGTAGGCAGTTCGCTCAGCAGTATTTACATGTTGAGTGAAATGGCAGGCGCCTCCGAAACATCAATGCCGTCGCAAAAAGAAATGCTGCACAAAGTAACCAGCTATTCCAAAGAAACCATGGATAAGATGGGCGACATCGTGTGGATGATCAAACAAAATACAGACGATGGAAAAGACCTGCAGGAGCGCATGCAGCGCTTTTTATACGAAATGTGCAGCAGTAAAAACATCAGCAACCGTTTTGATGGCGAATTGTTGCAAACACTGAAGCTGAGTACCGGGCAGAAGAAAGCATTGTATCTCATTTTTAAAGAAGCGGTAAACAATGCATTGAAATATGCTTCACCTGAAAACATTCATGTGAGCATCAGCAAACAGCAAAACATGGTGGAACTGAAGATTGTTGACGATGGTAAAGGTTTTGATGTTGCTTCGGATAAAAAAGGGAATGGGTTGACCAACATGCAAAACCGGGCAAAAGAACTTGGCGGCAAAACAGCCATCATTTCTTCAGAAAAAGGAACAACTGTTATATGTACATTGCCGGTTTAGTTCATTACAGCTCCCCCGTTTTCGCTATTTGAATATGGAAAACATTTAATCAAATTTGTAAAAAACATCGCATGACGAGGATCGCAGTTTTTGAAGACAATAAACA
>JAACZX010000387.1 GCA_009996555.1 Chitinophagaceae bacterium
ATACCTGTTATTGCCAGCGGTGGTGCAGGCAGCATGCAGCATTTTGCCGATGTGTTTGAACTGGCTTATGCCGATGCTGGTTTAGCAGCAAGCATTTTTCATTTCAAGGAAATTGAAATTGCCGATTTGAAGGCCTATCTGCAGCAACGGGGTGTTGCTGTAAGAAGCTAAGCCCCATCCCGACCTTCCCCGGAAGGGAAGGCCATCAGATCACAGCCCTTACTTATTTTGCCTCTTGGAGAAAATAGAAGATTTTGAAAATTTGATGGGCACTGAACAGCGGTTGATATGGTAGTGATGTGGTTTGGATATAAAAAGAAGCACCGCTCTTTCTCCTTTGGAGAAAGAGAAGGAGACAGGGGCTTTACAGCCGAATAGAATTAATTTTGTACAGGAGTGCGACGCCCTTACAGATGATGATGATGGCGAAGCCGACTAAAAATAAAAAAGAAAAGAAGTGAAACCTCAATTCAGTAAATATCAAGACGGGCTGATGCCGGCCATCATCCAGGATTATAAAACCAGCAAAGTATTAATGCTTGGTTTTATGAATGAAGATGCATTTAAAAAAACAGAAGAAGAAGGGAAGGTGACTTTTTACAGCCGCAGCAAACAACGCTTGTGGACCAAGGGTGAAGAAAGCGGCAACTTTTTAATGGTAAAACAGGTGTTGCTCGATTGCGACCAGGATACATTACTGATTAAAGCTGAGCCACAAGGACCAACCTGCCATACCGGTGCTGATACCTGCTGGAGCGAAAAAAATCACAGCGATGATTTTTTAATGTACCTCGAAGAGATCATTGAACTGCGTCGCAAGAGTACCGATGGAAAGAGTTATGTAAAGAGTTTGTTCGATAAAGGCATCAACAAAATTGCTCAGAAAGTAGGAGAGGAAGCCACGGAAATTGTGATTGAAGCAAAGGATAATAACGAGGAATTATTTCTTGGCGAAGCGGCCGACCTCATGTTTCACTTTATCGTTTTATTAAGGGCAAAGAATGTTTCTTTGCAGGATGTGATCTATGTGCTGAAAGAACGCCATGCACATAAAGGATAAATTATGAAGTATTTAGTAACGATATGTTTGTTGATGATAACTGTGTTGCAGCTGGCAGCACAGAACCCGTTTGTAGTAAAAGGCACGATCAGGGGGGCAAAGGAAAATACAAAGGTGAGCATCCGCATGGACGGACAGGACGAAGCATTGGCCGAAGCTGCCATCAGGAACGGTAAGTTTGAGTTGAAAGGTAACATGACAGAAACAGCTCTGTATGTTTTGAGTATTGAAGGTGGCAAACAAAACCTGGGCATTTTTCTTGATCCATCTATTGTAACAATAACTGCACATGCTGATTCTTTGCAATCGGCTGTTGTAAACGGTTCAAAAAGCAATTATGAATTTGTGCGTTTCCGCCAGGAGTTTGATCCGTATTTCATGAAGCTTGAAGTGCTGGGTAAACAGTTGCAGAATCCTTTGCTGGCAGGTAAGCAGGATTCGGTGTATAGCCTGGTGCGTGATCTTGTTACAGAGATCAACAGCAAAGCAAATAACTACATCAATAAAAATAATGAGTCGCCTGTAACACCCTTGTTATTGTATGTTGTGTACAGTGTGTTTCAACAAGCTGATGTGCTCGATTCAAACTATGCAAAACTATCGGCCGGTGCTCAGCAGAGTTATTACGGACGAATGGTGGGCAATATTGTAAAAGATAATAAGATTGGTGCTGTTGGTACAGAGGCTATTGATTTTACACAGGCCGATACTTCAGGTAATCCTGTATCGTTACAATCGTTCCGTGGCAAGTATGTGCTTGTTGATTTCTGGGCAAGCTGGTGCGGCCCATGCCGTATGGAGAATCCGAATTTAGTGGCTGCCTACAATAAATTTAAAGCAAAGAATTTTACAGTGCTGGGCGTATCGCTTGATCGTGATCGTGGCAAATGGCTGGAAGCTATTGCTGTGGACGGTTTAACATGGACACATGTGAGCGATCTTAAATTCTGGAGCAATGAAGCTGCACGTATCTATCGTATTACATCCATTCCGCAAAACCTGCTGATTGCTCCTGATGGAAAGATCATTGGCAAAAACCTCCGTGGCGAAGAACTGCAAATGCGCCTCGACGAATTATTCAAATAAATTTCATGAAGAAGAATACAATCTTGTTGTGCCTGCTGTTCGCAATGGCATCAGTAGTTGCGCAGGGTAAAAAGTTTACCGTTACCGGATCGTTACCTGCTTATACAAAAAAATACACTGTATTGCTCAGCTGGAATAATGGCAATGAAGCAGAAGAAGCGAAACTGGTTGCTGGAAAATTTACGATTACTGGCGAAGTAAGCGGACCAATGATGGCAACGTTGAGCCTGGAAGAGTCGAACCCTGT
>JAACZX010000723.1 GCA_009996555.1 Chitinophagaceae bacterium
ATGATAACGTAATGCCTGAATTACTTTTTTGCGATCGTAACGGAAAGAAATGGTCATATAACTAATTTAGAATAACAGCAATTACAGTAATAAGTAATGATCTCGGTTGCTTAACGGTATTTCAATTCATTTTCAGCAATACTCCACTCTCCCAGCTTATCGCCCTTTACACCAAAAAACTCAACAGTGAGTTTGCGTTGCCCTCTTGCACCTGTAAAACTGAATTTTCCATAATTCTGTTTTTCATCCAAACCAAATACACGGTAAGGATTATTAGCTTCCGGCCCGCCAAAACGATGCGTACCTGCAGTTAATGGAGAAACAGTTATATCATACAACGGATAAGCGGCCTGCCTGTTTACTTTTATCACTTCTGAATGATGCCTGTCGCCACTCATAAATAACACACCTGTAATTTTATTGGCCGCAAGGAAATTGATTAACTCGTTGTATTCAACCGGGCAATCTAACAGCTTATCATAAGGTGAAACAGGATTCAATACCTGGCTTCCGTTTGCAATGATCTTGAAAGGCGCATTGCTGTACAACAAAGAATTCTTCAGCCAGTTCATTTGTTTCTTTCCCCACATCTGTTTTTCCGGATTGGGTTTACCATCAACAGAATCTTTCATGGCATCAGCACTTCGCCACCAGCGGTCGTCCATCATAAAAATATCAACATCGCTGTAATTGATCATGGAATAAACACCTTCGCCACCCATGCCGTAACTTCTATTCAACCAATAGTTGGTAAATACATCACGGGACGTTTCTTTCAATATATAGTTTGTGCCCATATCATTCGGCCCATAATCATGATCATCCCACATTGCAAAATGCGAAGTTGATTTCAAAAACTTCTGCATTACAGGTGTTGCCCTGTCGTGACTGGCTCTGTTCCATAAACCCCATGCATCGTAATAATCCACATCACGTGTGTACCAGTTATCGCCCATCCAAAGCATAAAGGCTGCTTTCTCTTTTGCCATCCTTTCAAAAATGGAAGAGTCTCCACCATAAGGTTTGCCCGGCCTGTCAACAGGAGGTTCATTAATGTATGCGCAGGAGCCGGTTAAAAAAGAAAAATCAGGAGCCGGTTTACGCCACTGCCACAGTTCTTTTGTCGTGAAAGAACCATCGGCTTTTGTTGGCCGTTTTCTTTACAAGGCGAATTGCTTTACCCTGCTCGCCTTTTTTCCAATACCAAAGATCTGCACTGCTGCCGGGTTTTACTTCAATCCATAATTTGGCGGTGCGTAATTCAACGGGACCAAGCATTGGCCCGCTCACCAACTGTGCTTTTGCTGCAGATGCCAGAAAAAAGCAGGCAAGCATCAATATCCTGAATGGTAAACAACGCTTCATATAACTGTAAGTTTATTTCCTGAAGAGAGGCTGCAATGTAACTAAACTTTACAAGCTATATTCCGGCATTGCGGATGTTTGCTGTTATGTGCTGATTAATTTTCTTTTTTGAAGAAACGGTTCATGGCAAAAAAACACCCCCGTTTCCGGGGGTGCAATAAAATTATCTGACACGCATACATTTGCGATATGATCCATGGGCAGCTTCATAGGGCGTCAGGGATCTGCTGCAGCTACTCAGATAAACGATACTTAACAGCAATACGGAATAAACGATTGCTTTCTTCATTGGTACGGATTTAATACATTTTAAAAATAAGGGCTAACCGCTTTCAAAACGCTCAAAGCTGTATTTCAATTGTGAAAATAAGTGTATCCCTTATTATTTTTCTTTAAACAGGAAAAACTACGCTGTGTTTTTACGCATACACGATGCCGGTAGCCTACTCCATAAATACAAAAACGCTCCGGAGAGCCGGAGCGTTTATTATAGGAACCTCTGTTGAGATTAGTTGTTGAAGGACTGCATTAACTGCAACCCATACTGTTACCACAGTTCAAACATTTGTAACAGGTACCACTTCTGATGGTGATGTGTCCGCAAGTGTTACAGGCAGGTGCATCGCTTTGCATGCTCTTTGCTGCCATGTTCACTGCATCAAGACCGCTTTCCATTTTTACAGGAGCTGCTGCCTTTTGCACTTTTTGCGCCTGCGGTGTTGATGAAGCAGAACCTACTACACGCACATCACTTAGTTCAGGAGTTTTTTTTTCGTATTCCAAACCTGTCGGAATATCATCCCAGTCATCCATACCAGTGTTGTTGATCTCCGGTTTATCCAGCACATGCACCAGGTCGGTACGACCTAAGTATTCGTATGCAAGACAGCGGAACACAAAATCAACAATAGATGTTGTGGTTTTAATGTTTGGATGATCTACCATACCGCTTGGTTCAAACTTCGTGAACACAAATTTTTCTACATACTCTTCCAGCGGCACACCGTATTGCAAGCCCACAGAAAT
>JAACZX010000388.1 GCA_009996555.1 Chitinophagaceae bacterium
TTGCCATCCAGGTTAAACACGTTCGTGTACATAAATACACTCACCGGAATAATTGCCTGCAGTCGCCATGCCACGTGATCAGGTTTTTGCTCGATAGAAGAAAAACATTTTATCCGCTCAATTAATACAGCGGGCAGCAATGTTCTGTCGTTGCGGCCATCACCAAAGCCAACCAATGTTGTTCCAATGCAGTTAAATTCAAAGTTGTAATATCCTCTTTCATCGAACGCAATAAAAAATTCCACACAACTGTCTTCCCATACTGATGAGTTGATGGCAGTGTTAACATGTCTTACCTCCTTTTCCTGCACCTGGAAGTTGAGCACAATATGATCGCCTGTGTGCGCAATTGAAAATTCTACAGAAGGTTTATAAGGGAATGACGGCCATGGCTGTTCTGCTATTTCATAAAAGTGAAGTGGTTGAGTAAACATCAGTGGCTGTTGAACCGATGACAACTCTTCTTTACAGGCAAGATGTGGAATTTGCAGTACCCTCATAATTATTACTTGTTTATGCCTTTATTCATATTCAGGCAAACATTAAATATAAGGAATCAGCAAAAACTCCGTTTGCACAAACGTATGCGCAACAAAAGAACCTTTGCGGATTTACATCAAACGTTTGTAATCATAAATAGCCTGTTGCCACTGCTTGTAAGAAACAACAATCGTGCTTTCTGATGCGGGTTGATAGATCTGATCAACAGCGATGCGTTCTTTCAACGCCGAAAGATCTTTGTATAAACCTGTTGCCAGACCAGCTAAAAATGCAGCACCAAGTGCTGAGGCATCGGCAACTGCCGAACGTGTAATGTTTATTTGCAGCAGATCTGCAATCATTTGCATTACAAACCGGTTACCTGAAATACCGCCGTTGATGTTCACACTTTTCAGATCAACTGTTGCATCGGATTGCATGGCAGTAACAACATCTTTTATTTGATAAGGAATAGATTCCAGTGCTGCCCGTACAATATGATTTTTTGTTGAGCCAAAACTAATGCCTTCAATGGAAGCCTTACGATCCATTTGCCAATGTGGTGAACCTAATCCGCTGAATGCAGGAATGAGGTACACGCCACCGTTATCGGCCACAGCAGTTGCCATGGCTTCAGTTTCTTTACTGTCGTTGAATAAACCGAGTTCATTCTTTAACCATTCAATAGTGGCACCGCAGGAAACGATCACACCTTCCAATGCATAGTCAATACGTCCGTCGATACTCCAGCAAATGGTGGTGACCATGCCGTTGTTGGATTGTACAGGTTTGTCACCAATGTTCATTAAAATACTGCAGCCTGTTCCCAATGTTGCTTTGGCTGTACCTGCTTCAAAACAACCTTCACCAAATGCAGCTGCATGCGAATCGCCGATCATAGCTGCAACAGGAACAGGCTGTGCAAACAATCCATCCAATGTGGTTTTGCCAAACGAGGCAGAAGATGATTTTACCTCGGGCAGTTGAATACCAGTTAAACCAAATGCTTCGATCAACTCTTCATCCCATTGCAGTGTATGCAAATTGAACAGTAATGTTCTTGACGCATTGGTATAATCGGTTGCATAGTTTTTTCCATTGGTCATCTTGTACAACAACCATGTATCAACGGTTCCAAAGTATGCTTCACCATTTGCAATTGCGTTCTTTACTGCTTCGTTATTACGATTAAGCCAGATGAGTTTTGTTGCAGAGAAATAAGGATCGATCACCAAGCCGGTTTTCTGATTCACTTGCTCAGACAACCCCTGTTGCTTCAGCTCTTCACAAATTTGCACTGAACGCTTGCATTGCCATACCACTGCGTTGTGCAGTGGCTTTCCTGCTTTATCCCAAACAATAAATGTTTCCCGTTGATTGGAAATGCCGATGCCTGCAATTGCTGCTGCATCAAGGCCTTTCGAAGTAAGATCCTCCAAACATTTTGCAACCGAAGCCAATACATTTTGATAAATGACTTCCGGTTCCTGTTCTACAAATCCATCACCGAAATAATGCGCATGTAAATTTTCGGAACCTTTGGCAACAGCCTGCCCTTTCTCATCGAAGATGAGCGATTTGGTAGAGCTGGTGCCCTGATCAATTGCAAGGATATATTTGTTAGACATTTCTATTATTTTTTTCGCAGATCACACACATGAACACAGATTTTTTATCAGTGAAAATCAGTGGCATCCGTGAGCAATTTTTATTCTAAATCATTACGATCATTTCAACAATCCTGTTACTTCTTTTGCTATTCCTTCTTTGCTTATTCCGTAATGATTGAGTATTTCAACCTGTGAACCTGTTACGGTGTACTCATCAGGAATACCCATGATCTTAAACGGTTTCGCATAACCGTTTTGCAATAACCATGATGCGCAAGCTTCTCCTAACCCACCGTT
>JAACZX010000389.1 GCA_009996555.1 Chitinophagaceae bacterium
TTTACCTGTTTGCCAAATCAACTGCAGATCGTTTTGTTCAAACTGACCGATGCCTGCATCAATCGCTTCGTTGATACTTTTTGCGCCAAGACTACCACCAACTACCAGCACTGTTTTCTTATCAGTATTCAAACCAAAGAACTTCAACCCTTCTTCCCTGCTTACTGTTGCATGTGCAATGGCAGCACGAACAGGATTACCGGTAATCATCAGTTTATCGGCAGGAAAAAATTTTTCCATCTTATCACTTGCCACAAACACTTTTGTTGCCTTCTTTCCCAACAGAATATTACTCTTGCCCGCAAACGAATTGCTTTCGTGAATGAACGTTGCAATGCCTTTGCTTTGCGCATAACGCAACACCGGAAAGCTGGAATAGCCTCCTACACCTATTACTGCATCGGGTCTAAAATTGTTAATGATGGTACGCACCTGGAAAAAACTCTTTAACAGCTTAAACGGTAAACCGATGTTTTTTATCAAAGAACTTCTGTTAAAACCTGCAATATCCAACCCCTCTATTTTGTAACCGGCCTGCGGCACTTTTTCCATTTCCATTTTACCCTTTGCGCCCACAAACAAAATTTCGGCATCGGGTTGTTGTTTTTTAATTGCATTCGCTATGGCGATGGCGGGGAAAATATGTCCGCCTGTGCCACCACCTGCTAAAATCACTTTCACACTCATGCCAGTTCCTCCTTCGCAGGTTCTGCCGATCCTTCCGCATCTTCCACGTTTCTTGCAACACTAAGTATGATGCCGATTGACAGACAGGTAAATAAAAAGCTACTACCGCCCATACTCACCAACGGAAGTGTTACACCTGTTACAGGAAACAATCCCACATTCACAGCCATGTTCGTCATTGCCTGTATCACTAATGTGAAGCTTAATGCTAATGCCAGGAATGCACCAAAAGCATACGGACATTTCCTGAACAACCGAATACTTCTGAATAAAAACACCATGTAGATGAACACGATGAACGAAGCACCAATTAATCCATACTCTTCTATAATAATGGCATAGATATAATCGGAATAAGGATGCGGTAAAAAATTCCGTTGCTCACTGTTACCCGGCCCTAATCCAAACATGCCACCTTTTGCTACTGCAATTTTTGCCTGTAACACCTGGTAAGGCGCTTCACTCTTTTCGGCATACATGAAATCCTGCACACGCTTGATCCATGTAGGCACACGGCCTGCCGATAAAACAGCTGGCAGTTCTTTTGTTTTGCCCTCTGCTTTATCGTAATACGCACCGGCAATAGAAATAAGAATGATCACTGGCACAGCAACTGCTGCACCAACCAATGCAATATGTTTGAAACTTACACGACCGATGAACAGCAATAACATACTTGTTGCGCCGGTGAGTAATGCAGTTGATAAGTTTGCAGGAGCAATTAATCCGCAAATGATCACCACAGGCATCATCAATGGCAAAAATCCTTTCTTAAAATCTTTGATGACATCCTGCTTCTTCGATAATAACCTCGACAGGTACATGAACAAAGCAAGTTTTGCGATGTCTGATGTTTGTACGGTAAGATTAATAATCGGCAACTTGATCCACCTGCTGCCATCGTTGATCTTTGCACCAAAGAACAATGTATAAATGAGCAGTAGAATAGAGATGTAGAACAACATCTTCGCTACTCTTGAATAAATCGTATAGTTAACACGATGGGCAAAATAAACAATGATGATGCCAAGCGTGATAAAAGCGATCTGCTTAAACAAATAAACAAACGTGTTGCCTTTGTATAATTTATATGCCAATGAGTTGGTGGCGCTGTACACCACCAGCATACTCACCAGCGACAGTACCACCACAATGGCCCAGATCACTTTATCGCCACGAGTTTTATCCCGCAGCCCTGCCGGTGAAAATTTAGATGATATGTTTGCGATTTGACTCATTTCGTTTTTTCTTCAGGTCGGACGTCCTCGTCAGACCGATTCTATTTCTGTTTCGTCCGACGAGAGCGTCTGACGTGGCATATTTACAGGTCTCTTACAGCTTGTTTAAACTGGTTTCCTCTGTCTTCATAGTTTTTAAACAGATCGAAACTTGCACAAGCCGGGCTCAGCAATACGGCATCGCCTTTCTCTGCAAAGTGATACGCTGCTTTCACTGCATCTTCTGCACTTGTTGTATTTACCATCAGCGAAACTGTATCGCCAAATGCTTCATGTATTTTTCTGTTATCCAATCCAAGACAAACAATTGCTTTTACTTTTTCTTTCACCAGTTCTTTCAACACTTCGTAATCATTCCCTTTGTCCACACCACCTAAGATGAGAATGGTTGGTCGTGTCATACTTTCCAGTGCATACCAGGTAGAATTGATATTGGTTGCTTTACTATCGTTC
>JAACZX010000390.1 GCA_009996555.1 Chitinophagaceae bacterium
CATTGGTGGGCGCATCAGTTTTTGTAAAAATTGTTTTGTTGGAAATAGTGCCTCCGTTTACAACAATGTAGTTCCTTAAGCGGGGATCACGATTTGCGTATGGATTTGTTGCCACATAACCACTTGCAGGATTGCTAATAGGATATCCATTTGCCATAGGAAACGCATCAACAAGATTTTGCGTTGGGTTTACTCTTCCATTGCCAAAAAGTGTGGGAGGAAAATTGTTGATCTCCAGTGTATTTGTATTGACAATATTCCCTCTCCATAACATTTCTTTTTGCTCAATGGGTGCACCGGCCGATGGGTTGATGTCGATAGCATTTACATTAGCTGCAGTATAAAACAATGCGCCTTGCGGATCTAATCCAACGATACCTCCAACAAGGTTAATTACTTCGCTTGCATCGTTCGCCGCTTTTTCCCATTTAGAAGCTGTTGCCTGTGGGTTAAATGCAGGACTTGCCGCCAGCAATGCAGTACGGGCTTTGATTGCTTTTAAAATACGACCCGACATACGCTGCCTGTTGAATGTGCCGAATACACGGTTGTAATCAGCAACAGCCATTGAACTGTATTTTGAAGGAAGCTGACCGGCAGTAATATTTGTATAATCAAGCGGCAAATATTTTTCCGCTTCTGTTAAATCTGTATAGATCTGCTGCACACACTGATCGAAGCTGTTACGTGGTTTTGTAAAGTCTGAACCGGGAGTTAACACGTCTGTAATAATGGGTACTCCCAACAATTCTCCGTTTGCACTGTAACCAGCATGTGCCTGTAAAAGATGATACATGAACAAAGCACGTAAACCAAAGACCTCTCCTTTTAAACGATCGGTAAAAAGAATACGCACATCTTTATTCATGGGCGACCAGTTTACAATATCAACCTCTTTCAGAAAAAGATTCAAATACAAAATGGCCGTGTAAGAGTTGTTCCACTGGTCTACAGGATTATTTGCTGCCGACCATGAACCGGTAGCCATATTGAGCATGGGATTAAACTTGTCGTTTGTAACCGCATCGTCTGTAGCTACTTCGCTGAACGTATAACCATTTGTGGGAAGCCTGGTGTATGCATTCATTAAAATGCCTTCTGCATATCCCTGGTCGGAATAGATATCGTTTAATGTTCTGTGGTTGTCATCAAGCGGTGCAAGTATTTTTTTACAACCACTCAGTGCAAGCACTGTTATAAAAAGTATCAATAATTTGTTAACCATAATGTTCAATTTTCGGTGTTGGATCTTACATTAAAATTGTGCTCTTATGCCTGCGTTATAACTTCTGAACTGTGGTGTGCTTGCAACAGACAGTTCCAGGATCTTGCGGTTTTGTGCAAATGTGTACAGGTTGGCGCCTGAAACATAAACCAGTAATCCTTTTACAAACGATCTGCGAAGTAATGTGTTAGAGAAGTTATATGTAAGCTGTACTTTGCTCAGGTTAAACCGGTCTGTTTTATAAACCCAAAAATCAGAACTGCGGAAATTGTTATTGTTTTGCTGTGAGCTTAAGCGTGGATACGTTGCAGTGTTTTTTGTTGCTTCTGTCCACCTGTTCAATACAACATCAGAATATTTGAGATCGCCGCTTACCCAGTAATAATTATTATTGGTAAGGCCATCTCCACCATTGTTGCCTGTACCCAATACAAACAGGTTAAAGTTTTTGTATGCAACAGATAAATTGATACCATAAGTAAATGGAGCGATGTAACGGCCAATCATTACTTCATCACGACTGTCAATTACATTATCGCCATTTTGATCAACATACTTAATATCCCCCGGCTTTACTTCGCTGAACAATTGTCGTGGGCTGTTGTTAATATCTGCCTGATCCATAAAGAAGCCTGCATTTTGCAAACCAAAAATGGCATCAACAGGTTTGCCGCTTCTGTTCTGGTATGCATCCAAAAACAGTTCGTCACGTTTTGTTACATTGGATTTTGTGTACACAAGGTTTGTTCCCAAACTAAGTTGCACATCTCCCAACTGTTTGTTTACATTCAGCATCAGATCAAAGCCTGAACGGTCATAAGCATTGTAATTTGTATAAGGAATAAATGAACTGAAGTAGTTAGGGTATTGCGAAAAACGTTGTGTCAGCAATCCATCCATTTTTGTAATAAAGAAAGTTGACTGCAACGTGAGCAAATCATTAAAGAGGCCGGCTTCTACACTTGCATTCAGTTCTTTTCGTTTCGGAAAACCAAGATTTGGGCTTGCGCCATAAGCTGAAGTTGATGTTTGGTTTTGTGCCTGTACACCATCATTCCAGGTGAAAAATGCACCACGTTGGTAAATATTTTCGTACAGATAGTATCCACTGATATCAAGATCGGTATTTAAGATACCACCCGAAGCAG
>JAACZX010000046.1 GCA_009996555.1 Chitinophagaceae bacterium
TGAGGAGTTTAGTGGTTATTCAGCTGAAGAGGCTAAAAAAATTCATCCGCTCAGCTATACGCATGATTACGATAAGCCTGCTGTGCTGGAAAAATTACTGGAGTTGAGCAATGGTAAAGTGATCCCTTATTTTGAAAACCGTGTGGTCACAAAATCAGGCGAAACAAAATGGATAGCATGGACAGCTACACCGTTGTTACACGAAGGCATCATCATTGCATCGCATAGAGACATTACTGCGCAAAAAGAAGCAGGCGAAGCGCTGAAGATCAGCAACGAGCGTTACGAGTTTATTAAGAATGCGGCAAATGAAGCTATTTGGGATTATGATCTGCTTTCTAAGACAATTGTTCGCAGCAACAGCTATAAAGTGTTGTTTGGTTACGATACAGATAATGAGCATTCAAATCTTCATTTTTGGGAATCAAAACTTCATCCCGATGATAAGGAACGTATTGTAAATGAACTGCATGCATTTCTGAGCCAAACTTATACACGCCAGTGGCATTGCGAATATCGTTTTCAGAAAAGTGATGGCAGTTATGCTTTTGTGGCAGATAAAGGCTACCTCATAACAGATAAAGATCTGTTGCCGGTACGATTAGTGGGCACCATGCAGGATGTAACTGAGCAAAAAGAATTTGCTGAAAAACTCAAGATGAGTAATGAGCGCTATGAATTGGTGACAAAAGCTACCAACGAAGCCATCTGGGATTATGATCTTGAAAAGAATAATATGACCTGGAGCGAAGGCTACCGCATTCTCTTTGGTCATGGATTTGAAGACGCAGAGCAGGGATTTGATTTTTGGGAAGTAAATATTCATCCCGATGAAAAAACACAGGTGATCAGCAGCTTCAATTCATTTTTGAGCCAGCATTCATCACCACATTGGGAATGTGAGTACCGGTTTCGCCGGAAGGACGGCTCTTATGCAAATGTGCTTGATAAGGGCTATATGATCTTTAACAACAAGGGAAAGCCGGTGCGTATTGTGGGAGCTATGCGGGATATTACTGAACGCAAAAAACTTGAAAAAGAGTTAATGCTTAAAGAACGTACCCGGCAGTTTCAGGTAGCACAGGCAGCGGTATTTGCCCAGGAAAAAGAACGTGCTGAAATTGGGAAGGAACTGCATGATAATATTGGCCAGTTGCTTACCACTACCAAGCTTTACCTGGAAATGATGAAGCACAAGCAGGACGATCCTGCAGAGCTGATTGATCGTGGTACAAAACACATCAATACCATCATTACAGAAGTAAGAAATCTGTCACGCTCACTGGTGCCGGCAAGTATTAATGATCTTGGACTTATTGCTGCGGTAAATGACCTCATTGAAAGTTTCAGGGCATTGGGTAGCTTTGACATACAGTTCTTTGCTAAAAGCTCCATTGAGGAGCAAATGGATGAGTCGATCAAACTGACGATCTACCGCATATTACAGGAACAACTCAACAACATTGTACGCCATGCCAATGCAAAAAAGGTAATGGTGGAAATGTTCCAGGATGAAAGCAAAGTGTACCTGTTTATTGCGGATGATGGAAAAGGGTTTGATCTGCAAACAGTAAAAAAAGGCCAGGGCCTTACAAATATCAAAAGCCGTGCGGAGCTGCAGGATGGATCATTGGAAATTCTTACAAGCCCCGGTTACGGTTGCAAATTAGTTATTCAAATTCCTATTAATATTTAAAACTACATGACATGGAAAAGATTACAGTATTGATTGCAGACGATCACAAACTGATTCGTGAAACCTGGAGCTTTATTTTAAATAGTGATCCACGCTTTTCTGTAATTGCACAATGCAGCAACGGTGAGGAGGCTATTGAAATGGCTCAGAAATTACGCCCAAAAATTGCCTTGCTGGATATTAATATGGCACCCATGAATGGTATTGAAGCTACGGAACAGATCCGTAAGTTTTCGCCTTCAACAAAGATTATTGGGGTATCCATGCACTCGCAACCGGCGTATGTAAAAAAATTATTGAAGCTGGGTGCAATGGGCTATGTTACCAAAAACTCACCGCAGCAGGAAATGTTTGATGCTATTGCAGCTGTACACGAAGGAAAGCGTTTCATTTGCGCTGAGGTAAAGACCATCCTTAGTGAGCAGATTTTTGAAGAAGAAAGCTCAGGTGCAAACACACTCTCTACCCGTGAGCTGGATGTGATCAAGTACATCAAGCAGGGAATGTCTTCCAAAGAAATTTCAAGCGAACTGAACATTTCACTCAAAACAGTGGAAGTACACCGCCATAACATCCTCAAAAAGCTGAATCTTAAAAACAGTGCAGCACTGGTAAATTATATTAACTCTTCAGGTTTGGTTATTTAATAACCGGCTATTGATTATGATTCAAGGGGATGCCTGCAGGGCTTCCCCTTTTTATTTTTACGCAGCAAGCAACATATTCTTTTTCTTTGCAGATATTCCACGCTTTAAACAACTTTTCATGGCAGTCCGCATTTTTATTACCGGTGGCACATTCGATAAAGAATACAACGAAATAACCGGGCAGCTTTTTTTTAAAGACACGCACATGCACGACCTGTTATCAATGGGGCGTTGCCGTGTGCCCGTGGAAATTCGGACGCTGATGATGATTGACAGCCTGGAAATGACCGATGAGGATCGTGAGATCATCGTTCACCAATGTGCAAATGCCGATGAAGACAGAATTGTTCTTACACATGGTACCGATACCATGAGCGAAACAGCAAGGGTAATTGCTGAAAAGATAAAAGATAAAACAGTGGTGCTTACCGGCGCCATGATTCCCATCAAATTTGGTAGTAGCGACGGGCTTTTTAATCTGGGCAGCGCATTGGCGTTTGCTCAAACACTTCCGCATGGTGTGTATGTTGCCATGAATGGCCGTTACTTTCATGCCGATAATGTGCGCAAGAATAAACAAACGGGCATGTTTGAAGAGATAAAATAATTTATTGACTGAACAATGGTAAAAGGTTTAGCAGCCAAAGCAATCCGAGCTGTTTATTTTTAGTACAGAAACTTTTCTTATGAACCGGGTCGACCGTCTGCTGGGTATTATCACAACACTTCAATCGAAAAAATTTGTAACAGCTGAGAAATTAGCTGACAAATACAACATCAGTATCCGTACGGTGTACCGGGATATTAAAGCAATAGCAGAGCAAGGTATTCCAGTGAGCTTTGAACAGAACCGTGGTTACTTTTTGGTAGATGGTTATTTTCTTCCACCGGTAAGCTTTACAAGTGAAGAGGCCAATGCATTGTTACTGATGCAAACAGTGGTGGAGCGGTTTGCTGATAAATCTATTCTTACACATTACACGGCTGCACTGGATAAAGTAAAAGCGGTGATGCGTCCTGCACAAAGAGAAAAGCTGGAACGCCTGCAACAGCAAATGAAATTTCAAACCAGTCATCCCGGCTATACCGATTTTGAATATCTTTCTGTGTTACAAACAGCCATTTCTTCCAAAACAAAACTCATACTTGATTATAAGAATAACAATAATGAAGTGAGTAAACGGGAAGTGGAACCGATCGGTCTTATTTTCTACGCATACAACTGGCACCTGGCTGCCTGGTGTCATAACAGGAACGACTATCGTGATTTTCGTGTGTCACGCATCCTGAAAGTAAAAGACACGGGCTGGGCATTTTCCAAAGCCGACCACATTGATATTAATGACTACATGAAATTACTGCCGGTCAATTATTAATTTTTTTCTGCTTCAAAAACCACACTGCCATAGGGTTGTCAGTAGCCTGTTGTTTTTTTGAATTCTAAAAACAATCAGCTATGAATCTTACACAATTGCTCTTGAAAGAAATGGACCAGGAAATAACAACAACCCGTAAAATGCTGGCACTTGTACCCGCCGACAAGTTTGACTGGAAGCCGCATGAAAAAAGCATGACAATGAAAAACCTTGCGGTACATGTTGCTGAAATTTCAGGCTGGCCTGAACATATCATTGAACACGATAAGATTGATTTTGCAACAATGGATTATACACCTGCTCCGGTAAACAGCAATGAAGAGCTTCTAGCTTTGCTTGAAAAATCCTATACAACCGGCAAAGGAATGCTGGAAAAAACCAATGATGATGTTGTGCTGAACCAACATTGGAAAATGTGTATGGGCGAAACATTACTGGCCGATCTGACAAAGTATGAAGCTATCCGACATTCGTTTGCACAAACAACACACCATCGTGCACAGTTAGGGGTGTATTTGCGGTTGAACAATATTCCTATACCGGGCAGCTATGGACCAAGTGCCGATGACCAAAGTTTTTAATTGATGATTTAGCAGGTGCTGTGCTGTATGATATACGGTGCAGCACTTTTATTTTGCAAGATGTTGCATGCCCAGCTCTTTGCGTTTGCCTTCGATGTTTGCAAAAAATGAAGTGATCTGTTTAAAATCGGCAGCTTCGTTAGCCGATGGATAGATCAATGGCCCCATGATAACCTGGCGATGTGTAAAATCAAAACCCACCAGCAGGATTGGTACATTTGCTTCTTTGGCTATGTAATAAAATCCGGTGCGTAGTTTGTCAACTTTTTTTCTTGTGCCCTCCGGGCTCATGGCAATGCGAAACACATCATGCTCTTTAAATTTATCTGCCACCTGCTGCACCACACCATGCGATGAAGAACGATCAACAGGTGTACCGCCAACAGCACGGAAGAACCAGCCAAACGGCCCATCGAATAATTCTTTTTTTCCCAGGAAGTAAGCATGCCTGATGGGTGTTACATAACGGGTGGCAAGCCCTACAACAATATCCCATGCGCTGGTATGCGGGGCAACGGCAATCACCATTTTAGGAATATGATCAGGAAAAGTGCCGCTGATCTTCCAGCCTTTTAATTTCCACCAAAGCGAAGTGATCCAACCTGTCATGAACAAGCAATTTCGCCAAAAGGTAGTGTGAAAACAGGAGCCGGAAAAATGAAACTTCTTACTGTAATGTTTTTAAAACTTCGCTGCGGTAGAGTTTGCCAATAGGAATTTCTGTTTTGCCGATCTGTATCAGTTCACTGGTAAAAGAACGGATACTGTTAAGTGAAACAATGAATGATCTGTGTGAGCGGATGAACTGCTGCTCCGGCAGCATGGCTTCAACAGAGCTGATGGATTGTTTGGTAATGATGGTTTCATGTGCAGTAATTACCTTAACATAATCCTTCATGCTTTCGATGTAAAGAATATCTTCCAGCATAACCTTGATCATTTTTCTATCGGCACGGAAATAAACAAACGCTTCTTTCTTTTCATATTCAGGAATATTTTTTTCCTGCGTTGTTTTCATGTTGTTATGCTGGTAGGCTTTGTTCACTGCTTTTAAAAAACGATCGAAACGTACAGGCTTCAACAGGTAATCAACCACATCAAGTTCATAACCTTCCAATGCATATTCTGCATGAGCAGTAGTAAAAATAATTTTTGGCGCATGCTGTAATGTTTTCAGAAAATCAGTGCCCGATAATTGCGGCATCCGTATATCAAGAAAAATAAGATCAACCGGATGCTGCTGAAGAAAGGCAATAGCATGGATGGCATTACCACATTCACCCTCCAGCTGAAGCATAGGTGTATCAGCAATATATTGTTTCATGATCTCCCGTGCAGGCGGCTCATCATCCACCACAAGGCAGCGTATTTTTTGTACATCAGGCATAAGAAACGGTTTGTTGATGATGAACAAGATTGTTTACCGCAGGCAGTTGCTGCAAAGTTAATTTCAGGTTTACAATAAACACATCGGGTTCATTTATCACCTGCAGATCATACTGTTCAGGATATAAAAGGCGCAAGCGTTCATTTACATTCTGCAAGCCAATGCCCGGTGTATGTGCAGGCATTTCTTCCGTTTTTCCATTCAGCAGTTTCATATACAGCACATCATTACTGATGTGCAGATGAAGACTTACCCAAGGATGCTCCAGTATATGACTGGCCCCATGCTTAAAACAATTTTCAACAAACGGCAGTAAGAGTAAGGGAGCAATGGAATACTGTTCGGAATTAGACGGGTAGTTAACCGTTACCTCAAGCTTATTACCATACCGCAACTGTTCCAGTTCAATATAATCACGCAGCAGTTTTAATTCTTTTGCCAGTGCAACCTGTTTCAGATCGCCTTCATATAGTATGTAACGAAGGATATCAGATAACTCCATCAGCATTTTTGAAGCAGCGGGGGAACTGTTGCGGGTGTGCGAATAAATATTATTGAGTGTATTGAAGAGGAAGTGCGGATGAATTTGTGCCTTCAGCACTTTCAGCTGCGCTTCCATATTTTCTTTTTGCAGAATAAGGTTGCGTTGTTCTTTAACATACCAATGCTTCATGAGTTTAATGGCAGCAGAAATGCCACCAATGGTAATGGCACCACGAAGCCCCGCCATTAACCCGAGAAAAATACTTAAACCCCAGCCGCTCTTACGTATAAAAGCAAGGTATTGCTCGCCCAGAATATGCCGGCGGATAGATTCAATAACAGTAAGTGATAAAATAGTTGACAACAACGCTGCTGTTAAAAAAAGAACAATTACCCACGTAATGGTAATAAAATATTTTTGTTTTAACAGGTAACGGGGAATAACAAAGTAAATGAGCATGTAAGAGAGAAACATGTGCGGAATAAGAAACACAAATGATTCTGCAAATGATGACTGCAACCTCGGCAGGTAATAAATTGTTCCCCGCTGTATTGCAACAAATGAATACAGGAAACCCTGGAACACTCCCCAGAATAACCAGAAGCTTACATGCCTTGCAATGCGGTACCTGGCTGCATCGGAAAAAATGAAGGGATATTTTTCAATCATCATCTCCTAAATTACATGGCTTCTTACACAAAGCGAAGTTTGTACTCCATCTCATCGACCAACACATGTTTTTAGACGACAAACGGTTTTGTTTGATGTTAAAAAGCAGGCATGTTGCCCTGCCTGCTTTACAAGTATGCTATTTTGTACGTAAAACACTGGCAACAATACGATCGTTGGCGGCTGTAAGTTCACCCCGTTCATGGGCATCAACAGTTTTTTCCAATGCACGTTTCAAACGCATCTTTACTTTGTTGCGGTTCAGGTTCAGCCGCATGCCATTTATTTCTTCTTTATACAGTAACCGGTTGTTCATGGTATAAAAATAAACAGTGGATGAGGTGGGCGTATTGCTATTGCTCTGTACAACCCAGAATCCTTTTTTGGAAACATAACGGGGAGCGGTTGCAACAGGTTCATTTTCCTGTGCAGTTGCAATAAATGTGCTGCAGCAATAAAAAAATGCCAGCAAGGTTTTTTTCAACTTGTTCATGATTGTAAGGTTTAATGGTGAATGAGATGAACAGGTTAAAAGTAACATCACTTTACAGTCATGATCAGGAAAGTAGACAGGAGCTGTCATTCATCAGTTAAAAACAGGGTTTGAAAAGACCAATGATCTTGCTCAGCTTTTTTATTTTTTTGTAGGCGGCAACCATCCTTTTGTCTACTAACAAACTGTTAAGGCCATTTACCAAACTGAATGATACAGATTGGACAGCACACCTTTTATGATCATTTGCTGCGCATGTAAACTTATTTTACTTGCTGTCTCTAAATCGATTATTATGTTTGTCGAAACAAAACCCCGCAAAAAAATGATTGCTGCTGATAAACCCGAATTAAAAGAATGGGTTAGTAAAATGCAGGAGCATTTTCAACCCGATCAGGTACACTGGTGCAATGGATCACAGGAAGAGTATGATGAACTTTGTGAACTGTTGGTGGAGAAGGGAACGTTTATACGTCTCAATCCCCAAAAGCGCCCCAATAGTTTTGCCTGCTTCAGCGATCCCAGCGATGTTGCACGTGTAGAAGACAGAACCTTTATTTGCAGTGCACGAAAGCAGGATGCTGGTCCTACCAACAACTGGATGGATCCGCAGGATATGAAAGCCATACTGGAAGACCTCACCAAGGGCAGTATGAAAGGAAGAACCATGTATGTGATTCCTTTCTGCATGGGCCCTGTAGGTTCATCGCTTTCACGTTATGGTGTGCAGATCACCGACAGTGAATATGTGGTGATCAACATGCGCATTATGACACGCATGGGCACGCAGGTAATGCCTTACCTAAAAGATGATTTTGTAAAATGTGTACACACCCTTGGAGCTCCGCTTCAACCTGGTGAGGAAGATGTAAAATGGCCATGTAATCCTTCCGTGAAATACATTTCACATTTTCCCGAAGAGCGACTGATCATTTCTTACGGAAGTGGATATGGCGGTAATGCACTGCTTGGTAAAAAATGTTTTGCATTGCGTATTGCCAGCGTAATGGGAAGAGATGAAGGCTGGCTGGCAGAACACATGCTGATACTTGGTGTGGAATCGCCGGAGAAAGAAAAAAGTTATATCGCTGCTGCTTTCCCAAGTGCATGCGGTAAAACAAATTTTGCCATGATGATTCCGCCCGAAGCATTGAATGCCCGCCTGAATGACGAAGTCGGGCAGGGCTGGAAAGTAACAACCGTGGGTGATGACATTGCATGGATACATAAAGGAGAAGATGGAAGATTGTATGCCATCAATCCCGAAGCAGGATATTTTGGTGTGGCACCCGGCACCAATGTTAAAACAAATCCCAATGCCATGGAGAGCATTCGTGCCAACACCATTTTTACCAATGTGGGTATTACACCCGATGGCGATGTGTGGTGGGAAGGCATGACCAAAGAAGCTCCCGAAGGGTTGATTGACTGGACAGGCAAACCTTATGACAAAGCAAGTGGCAAACCTGCAGCACATCCAAATGCACGGTTTACTGCACCTGCTTATCAAAACCCTGTGATTGATCCGGGATGGGAAGATCCGGAAGGTGTACCTGTTGCTGCCTTTGTATTTGGCGGCCGCAGAAGTTCAGCCGTGCCATTGGTGTATCAATCGTTCAACTGGAATTTTGGTGTATATCTCGCCGCCACAATGGGCAGCGAAATGACGGCTGCTGCATTTGGTGAATTAGGAAAAGTTCGTCGTGACCCGTTTGCGATGCTGCCATTCCTTGGCTATCACCTTGGCGATTACTTTAACCATTGGTTACAGTTTGGCCGTGATCTGCCAAATGCTCCCCGCATCTTTGGTGTAAACTGGTTCCGCAAAAATGAAAACGGTGAATTTGTATGGCCTGGCTTTGGCGAAAACATGCGTGTGCTGAAATGGATCGTACAGCGCAGCAAGGGACAGGCAAGTGCCGTGGAATGTCCTATTGGCTGGAGGCCACGCCATCGTGATATGGATTGGACCGGTATGGAGGATTTCTGTAAAGATGAATTCAACCACATTATGCACGTAGAGCGTGAATTGTGGAAGCAGGAATTGCTTAGTCATGAAGAATTGTTTGAAAGGGCGTATGACCGTTTGCCAAAAGAGTTTCTCTTTATGCGTGAACTGTTGCTGAGTGCCTTGTGGCGCAGTCCTGATGACAGCAAACTTGCTCCTGAGCATCACTAAAGATGATGAGACAAAAAAGCCGCTGTGTTACAACAGCGGCTTTCTTTTATGTGTTCAGCAAAGTTAAATGCGTACAGCAGTACCGGTGGCTACTACCATAAGCATACTGCCCCCGCTGCCCACTGTTTCAAAATCAAGATCAATTGCCACCACTGCATTGGCCCCAAGTTGCTGGGCTTTTTGTTCCAGCTCTTTTAACGCACTTTGCCGGGCTTCTTCTATTACACGTTCATACGTTCCGCTGCGGCCGCCAACAATATCACGAATGCCTGCAAACAGGTCTTTAAAAATGTTGGCGCCAATAATTGTTTCGGCGGTAACAATACCAATGTATTGCTGAATTGGTTTTCCCTCTACGGTGTTTGTTGTGGTGAGTAACATAACTTTTTCTTTAAAGGTACGAAGCAGAACGGTTGTGATGTTGCTTCATTCATTCTTCAGATCAATCGTTTTGTACGTTGTTTGTAAGCTGCATACTCGGCTCCGTGCTGTTGCAAAAGATGAACTTCTTCAAGCCGTATCTGTATTTGAATAACAATGTATGAAGCAGCCATTGCAAAAAATGTAAGTGCATTTGGTAATACAAAAAACAAACCTGCAGTTGCAGCAATCATTCCAAGAAAGATGGGGTTGCGTGACAACGAAAACAATCCCTTTGTAACAAGGGCTGTTTTATGTTGCTCATCAATACCTATCCGCCACGATAGTTTCATTTGCTGCTGGGCAATAATGATCCACAGGAATGAACAGTGCATCAGCAGCAATCCTGCATACACAAAACTGTTACGTTCAAGATAGGAAACGGGTGCAAGTAAAGCGTACCACTTTCTGCCAATTGCAAAAAACACAACAGACAAAATGAGAGCGGCAGTGAGTACTTTCATCACCAAACCAATATAGTCATGTGCATGGTCTGCTTTTCC
>JAACZX010000724.1 GCA_009996555.1 Chitinophagaceae bacterium
ACAAACCTGCTTAACCCGCTGCATATTGATCTGTTCGATTTTCGTGTTGTTGGGTTTGTTACAGATGAACAGTTTGGCAAACAATCGAAGAACCTGGTAAAATCGGCTAAAATGAAAACACCCGCAGGGCAGGTATTTATTGCAGTTGATCTTGCTTACACAACCGATGTTGATGGCTATATGAAAACCATTACGCTTAATGCAACAGGCCAACCGGTTACAACATATACCTGTACATTTCAGTAATAACAAAAAGATCAGAACAGAAGCCCTTGTAAATTTTACAAGGGCTTTGCATTTCAATCCCTTTTTTCCACACTTCAGTATTAATTCTGCGGTTTTTGAATGATATATTTTCAAATCTTCTCAGGAATAATAAATTTGAGGACGCATGAAGATACTTCTCTCCACCCTGCTTGGTTTCTGTTTGGTTCTGCAGTTGTCTGCCCAGCAGAGCCGTTTCTTTTTCAGGAAACTAACGGTGGCGGATGGCTTAAATGATGGCGGTATCATGGCGCTTGCACAGGATAAGAAGGGCTTTATGTGGTTCTCCACACGTGTTGGCCTTAATCGTTTTGACGGGTATTCTGTAAAAACATATAGCCATATTGCAGGCGATACTACTTCTATACCCACTTCTTTATCAAGAGCAATGTCTGCGGATAGCAGTGGTGGTTTTCTTGTGGGTCTTGAAGATGGTATGCTGGAGTACAATGCACAAACCGACAGGTTTATTCCTGTAAAAGCATTGGAACATGTGTGGGTTACCCAGATAGTACCGTTCAATAGAACAACTGTTTTTCTTGCCACACACAAGGGGCTGGTAAAATATAATCCACTTACAAAGCAGGCTGTATTTTATTGGAACAAACCCGACAGCAGCTATAAAATCCGCACAAACAATCTTGAACGGCAAAACGATGTTCTTTTTATTGCATCAAACAAAGGGCTGTTTTATTTTGATATAAAAACGGAAAAGATCAAAAAACTTTTTATTCCTTTTCTTGAAGGTGCTGGTATTTCTGTTGTGGCTATTGATAAGCGTAATAATTTCTGGATCGTAACAAACGGTAAACATACCCTGTTGAAATTATCACCTGACCTGCAACGCTACGAAAGTTACGATCAGTACTTTGAAGCAGATAAGAATACACTGGTTAATCTTACTTCGCTATTTACAGATGGTAAAGGAAGAGTGTGGATTACCACACAACTTGATGGCTTGCTGTTGTATAATGAACAGGCAAACAGTTTCGATCGTTTTTCGCATGATCCGCTAAAAGTGTGGACGCCTTCTACCAACCTGCACACTTCTATCTACAGCGATCGGGATGGAAACATGTGGGTGGGCGGCAATAATGGTGTGAATTATTTTAACCCCGACAGGAACCTGTTTCAGATCATACCGGTGTTTAATAAAGAACAGGAAATCCGTAACCGCCGTGTGGCAAGAATAGCAACAGAAGATAAGAATGGTAAACTCTGGTTTGGTACAATTGATGGTGTTGTGCGTTACGATCCGGTAACAAACGAGTATAAAGAATGGAATAACAGAGAGGATAAACCTGCTGTGCTGCATTACAATTCTATTCGTGGAATTTTGTGCGATGATGAAAATAATATCTGGATTGCTACCGGCAGAGGTATAAACAAATACCTGCAGAAAGAGAATAAGATGATCTTTTATACTGCTAAAGATTCTGTTCCTGCATACTTCTTTTTTTCTGCTGATAAAGACAGAGCAGGAAACTTCTGGTTTTCAAGTCGTGATGGTGATGGGTTTTATTACTACGATATTGCTGAAAAGAAATTTCACAGCATAAGATCATTTCCCGGTTTGAATGTGTTTGCTGGCAATGGCGGAAGGAAATTTTTTCACGACAGTAAAGGAAGGTACTGGCTTGGTTTTAATGGAACCGGTGTTGGTATGTATGACCCCGCTGCAAAAAAAGCATATAACTGGCAATCATCTACCACTGGAAAAAATGGAATTGCAGGCAATTCAGTAGTAGACATAACAGAAGATAAAAAAGGTATTATCTGGATCAGTACGTTTACTGGTTTAACAGCAATTGATCCGGTTACGTTCAGCATACAAAATTACAATCACAGAAACGGGCTCATCAATAACAGCGTAAGTGGATTGGCTGTTGATGAACAAAATCGGTTATGGCTGGGCACCGGTAGTGGACTGATGATGCTCGACAGCAGCAGGGCTTATTTTACTTCGTTTGGTTTACAACATGGTTTGCCATCGGTTGAATTTCCTGAACATGCTGCTTCATTATTAACGAACGGCGAAATAATGATGCCTACACAAAATGGATTTGTAAGGTTTTCGCCAGGTAAGTTCAGAATGGCTCAC
>JAACZX010000725.1 GCA_009996555.1 Chitinophagaceae bacterium
GGAAACATTATTTGGAAAACAGTTTTGCCGAACCCGCAAGTTCCAAAAGCTTTTTGTTCGGTTGTTCAAACTGGTGATGGAGAATATATTGCAGCTGGCTTTACAGGACATTTGTATGATAGTAGCAAACAGGTGTTGATTGTAAAAATATCAACTACAGGATCTGTAATCTGGCAAAAAGAATATGGAGGATCAGGTGAGGATTTAGCCTATTCAGTCATCCGGTGTAAGTCTGGAGGTTACTTAATAACAGGGACAACAACTTCAAATGATGGAAACATAACTGGCAATCATGGCAGTTATGATTTTCTGGTTATGCGTATTGATGAAGATGGCAACCTGCTTTGGCAGAAGTGTTTTGGTGGTTCGGGTATTGAGTTTGGTCGTTCTGTGATTGAAACACCCGATCATGATTTTCTTTTTTGTGGTTCATCACAATCAACTGATGGGGATGTAACTGCTAATAGCGGTGTGGGAGGCGGCTGGTTATTTAAAACAGATAACAGTGGCAACATAATTTGGCAAAAAAATTATGGAGGCTTCAGCTCTGTTGGGAATGGAACCATCGCAAGGTTTAACAATCTTAGTCTGGATGCTTCTGGCAATATTTACGCAGCAGGTTATGAGGAAAGCACCAAATTGGGTTCAGATAGTACCTGGATCACTTCTAACATATGGGTGATCAAAGTAAAATCATCAGGTGAATTAATTTGGTCGAAAGTATATGGTGGCCCGGGTTTTGAAGAAGCTATGGACATTAGCCGATCATTTACTGGTTCAGTTTTGATTACCGGGCACACTTCATCCAGGGACGGAGATTTTGGGGGAATTGCCGGAGCGTATGTTCGAACCTTCTTGCTTAACATTTCAGACGATGGAAATATTCTTGATAAGAAAATTTTCCAAAGCAATGAATTTGAAGGAGGCTTTTCATTTTTTCAAACCAAGGATGAAGAGTATGTACTCATAGGTTCTTCTGTTCAATATCAGGGAATGTTAATAAAGCTTGGTGCAGCAAACTACATTAAAGGAAATTTATTTCTTGACGAAAATTCTAACAGCGTTAAAGACCCAACTGAAAAAGTGTTCAATAATGCGCTAGTAAAAATTAAAAAGCAGGATGTTGAAATGATGTCTGCTTCTCCTTATAACGGTAATTTTGAAATGCCTGTTGATACAGGTACTTATGTTACAACAGTTCAACTGTTCAACCCATATTACACAGTTGCGCCTTTATTGAAGAGCAACAGCTTTAATTCTTATCACAATACTGATTCATTCAGCTTTGCCATTCAACCAATCCCCAACAAACAGGATCTAATTGTTCACTTTATTCCTGTGTCGCCTGCACGTCCCGGATTTAAAGCACAGTATGTCTTGAATTATAAAAATATCGGTACCACAACTATTGCAAACGGATCTGTTAAACTGGTTAAAGATAACAGAACAACTTTTTCGGTCAGCCTGCCGTTCCCCGCATCCATTGTTGCAGATACAATCACATGGAATTATACCAACTTAAAACCACTTGACTCAGTTGCTATTGGTATCGAAATGCAACTGGTAGCTCCTCCTGTTCTCAATAATAGCGATACATTAAGGTATAGAGCCATTGTGTTGCCTGTAACCGGTGATCTAACTCCTGCAAATGATACAAGCAGCCTTCGGCAACTTGTGCAAGGTTCTTATGATCCCAACGATAAACAGGAAAGTTTTGCAGGACGGATGCCCTTACGAATCATTCAGGATGGTGCCTACATCAACTACATGATTCGTTTTCAAAACACAGGTAACGACACTGCTTTTACAGTTCGGCTGATGGACACATTGGAAAATAAACTTGATTGGGGTTCCTTTGAAATGATCGGCAGCAGTCACAAGTATACTCTTACGATAAAAGGAGGAAATAAACTGCAATGGGTATTCAATGATATTAAACTGCCCGACAGTACAACAAATCTTACAAGAAGCATCGGCTTTGTTGCATTTCGCATTAAACCGAAAAATACCGTAGCAACAAGTGATGTTATTAAAAACAAAGCAAGCATCTATTTCGATTACAACCTGCCCATTGTTACGAATAGTGCTGATATAACCATTACAAATGAAATAGTAACTGCAGTACGTGAAATACAGAACGATGAAATGAAATTGCAGTTTGGCCCAAATCCAAGCAGTGGTTTTTCAAACTTGATGATAACAGGTAAACTTAAAGGGAAATTTGAACTGCGGATCATTAATAGCAGTGGCAGTGTTATATCTCATCAAACAATTACAAGAAATTCTATTACAGAAACAAATAATGTTCCGGTGAATCTTGAAAAATTTTCTTCGGGAATTTATTATATACAGTTGCAGCAAA
>JAACZX010000391.1 GCA_009996555.1 Chitinophagaceae bacterium
CTGCTTTTGCGTTTTCTGATCTGCAGTTGAAAAAAACATTCGGGCCACATACCCTTGCACCTGTTACATAATCATGCCGTCCTTCCGATGCGAAGCAATACATGAAAAGATTCAGCTGTCCATCGTTGTTGAAAGAATAACGTCGGCTGCCGGTGATCTTTGATTTTGGTTCGATGTATTTGCAATAACTCACCGTAATATTCCTTGCCTGGTAACCAAGGTTTACACAGGAATAACCAAAATGTTTTGCAGTAACATTCGTTACCCATCCGTTCACGATCCTGTTCATAAAAATGGCATCCCATCCATGATCCTCATCTTCATCACCTGTATATTCTGATTGGCAAAAGAGATATTCAATACCCACATTGCTGATGCGCCCGTTGAAGGTGTACCTGTATATTTCACCGCCACCATATTGTTCTTCCATTGCCATCACCACAGGATTGTCAATATAAATCCTGTTCTTTTCAATTTTTGTGATCACACGTTCATAGTGCAATCCATATTCTGCCGGATCCCATTGTTTTGTACCTGTATCCCTCACTTCAATTTCATTCATTTTTACAGCGTTGATCCACTGCTGTGTTGCAGGGCGATAAAGAACAATACTGTCGCCCACATTCAATCCTTTACTGTTTGTTATCGTGAATGATTTAGAACCAACAGGCACATACTTATCCGTTATCTGTTTTCTTGTTCCGTCTGTTTCTTTTAACTGACCGGCACCACTTACGACAATGAGTTTGCGTTGTCCTTTACCTGTTGCCAGCAGTTTTGTTTCTTCTCCTTCGCCACGCAATACAATACCGCTTGCAGTTATGCGGATAGTTCCTGATATTTTGTACAAACCTTTTTTCAGCAGTATTGCGCCACGAAATCCATTTGCATTGATCTTCATTTTTGCCACTTCATCAATTGCCTGTTGAATCAACTGTTCATCGTTGATGCCATTGGGACTAATGGTTTTTACCACCGGCACTACTGGTAATGCTGTCCTGTTTTGTTTATATCCCACGCCGCTAAAATCAGGAATCGTATTGCCCAGTTCATCGGCAGTGTATTGAATACGTCCATCGTTTTTCACCTGTACATATTTTGATTGCCAGGCTTGCTGTGCAGTGGTTGCAACAACCATGCATGAAATAACTGTAGTAAGCAAAATAAGTTTGATCGTCATCCTGTTTATTTTTTTACATGCTGCGGAGCAACGTCTGCTTTTTTCAATTGTACTGCATTCAATACCGGTTCACCTTCTACCGCTCTGAATTCAATTTCAATACCTGTATTACCAGAAACGGTTATGTTTACTTTTTTCTGCACTGCTGTTGCTGCACCATATTGTGCTGCTATGTCAATATTATCCAGCAACAGTTTTCCGTTTACATACACATGAAAGATCCGTTTACCATTGGGTTCAATCCGCTCGGGATCCGAAAGATTGTAAGGCAGTTCTTTTACCTGCCCGCCAAGTAATTCTGCAAAATGCAATGTAAGTTCATACATGGCATCGGGCACTTCAAAACGATACTTTTTTATACCTGTTTGTTGTGTCTGGTAAATGGGATCGTTACCGGTGGCAGCAATATTTTTATCTGTACCATAAGGCAGCCTTCCATTGCCGGGAATTGTAAATGCTTTGCCGCCAATGGAACCCCAGCTTCCTTTTTTGTAAGGTTGATCGGGTACCCACTGCCGGCCTTCATCATCAGTAAAAAACCTGTTGCCGCCAAGTAAAATATTCATTGGCTGAAATGTTTTTGCGGCATCGATCTTCACCGGAAGCAGCTTCACCATCAATATCATTGTATCACTTACTGTTTTTCCTTTTTCAGTTCCTTTCACTTCAATTTTGTTACGGCCATTTTTTAAAGACAACAACCATTCACACAAACCATCTGATGTTTTTTTCTTTCCTGCGGATGTTCCGTTTATGATCAATTCCACTTCGTTGCTGTTTGAAGTAACCTGTACCGGCCATTTGCAAATTGTTTCATTGCTGCTGTCGGCAACTGCAGTTATTACCGACGGACCAAGAATTTTAACAGCAGGTTTTTCCGATAACATTGTTTGATAATAGTAATACGGATCTTTTGCTGTTCTGTCCCACTCCATCAATCCTTTGTTATTAATGTGCGGCATTGTTTCTGTTCTTGTTTCTGAATTAAAATCAGCAAGGTTCCAGATCATGGCAGCAGCAACAAATGGCCGCTTCATCATTTCGGTATAATAGTACTGATGAAGCTTTGTGGTGTACTCCACACTTTTATCAAAACGCACAGGCTCTTTGCTCCTGATGCGTGGATCAGCATCAGCTCCGTACTCTGAAACAACCACAGGTGTTTGCGGATGATTTTTAT
>JAACZX010000726.1 GCA_009996555.1 Chitinophagaceae bacterium
ACCTGCGGATTTCTGGCGGCTCTTTTTTATCACCACGCTTATTGCTTCCATCATTGGATTGAAAGCTGTGTCATCGCATTAATTTGTTTTCAGCAAAAAGGATTGCAGCCCCTGCATATAAGCTGCAGCTCTCCGTTGGGCTTGCAGATCAAGTATCAATGCTGCAACACACATCAGCAACAAACCAAAACCAAGGCCGCATACAAACTGCCTTGCTTCCTGTTGCCGGAAATAGAAATAGAGGAATGTACCAACAAGCAATAGCAGCACTTCAGCAACAATAATGACCCTGAAACTTTTCATTACCTTTTGCATGCGTGGATATTCTTTCTGTTTTAGTTCATCAGGGTTCAGATCATACGCATATACATTTCGCTGTCTGTCCGCATCGCTGCGTTTGTAAACAGTTGCACCAATGATAGCAGCAATTGTCCCAACGATTAACAACGGAATCATCATTCCCTTTGCAAAAGAAATCTTCCAGGCAAAGAAACAAACCAACGCTGCAACAATTGCAGCTATGCCAACAGCAAGAAAAAAAATGCTTCCCTGTTTTTCGGCAACAAAGTATTGTTCAATATCTGTTTTGCTGAACATCGCTGTTCTTTTGTATGAATGTACTTTATTCTGATCATACCATCAGCAGCACTGCCACGTAATGACAAATGGCTGCACCCAGCACAAACAAATGCCAAACCACATGGTGGTACAGCCATTTCTCCCACAGGTAAAAGATCACACCAATACTGTACAGGCCGCCGCCAATAACAATCATCGTCAGCACATCGCCCGGTATAGCTCTGAAAAATTCTTTGCCACTGAACAGCATGATCCAACCCATTGCCAGGTAAACAGCAGTAGAAATAAAATTGAGTTTGCCGGTATAAAATAGTTTAAAGAATACACCAAACAAGGTAAGGCTCCACAACACTACCAGCATGGTAATGCCCGTTCTGTTCATCATGTAGTTCAGCAAAAAGGGAGTGTACGTGCCGGAGATAAGAAAATAGATGCTGATATGGTCGAAGATGTGTAATACGTTCTTTACCGTTTTATTCTGAAAAGCGTGATACAGTGTTGAGAAAATAAAAACCAGCAAAAATGAAAACCCGTAAACCGATGCGCCAACAATCGCTACTGTATTGCTCTTTGTTGCAGCCATTGAACTGATGACGGGCAATGCGGTAATGCCAAAAATAACACCAATTCCGTGTGTAATACTGTTGGCAATTTCAAGCCGTAAGCCCGGTGTTTCTTTTTCCATTGTACTTCGCTATTGAAGTTGATCGACTATTTCTTTTCCCAAAGGTGAAACGGCAGGATCGAAATAATTCAGAAGTTTACCGTCTTCGCTGATAAGATATTTTGAAAAATTCCATGAGGGTGCTTTATTGTTCCAGCCGTTTTTTGTTGAATCAGAAAGCCATTTGTACACCTCGTTCTGATCAGCCGTTTTCAGCACGGTGCTTTTTTTCATGAGTGGAAAGGTTACGCCGAAATTAATTTTGCAGAACTGAGCAATCTCTTCATCACTCCCCTTCTCCTGTTCTTTAAAATCATTTGCAGGAAAACCTAAGATCACAAGTTTATCAGCATATTGTTCGTGCAGTTTCTGTAACTCATCGTACTGGCCGGTATAACCACAATTGCTGGCGGTATTCACCAGCAACACTTTTTTTCCTTTCAACTGTTCAAACGAAAAGCTGCTGCCGTTGTTTAATGTAGATGTTAATGAATAAAACGAAACAGCCGGCGTGGCTTTTTCATTTGTGAATTTTGCCGCCGTTTTTTTCTTTGACCAAACAAAAAGCGGATAAACTGCTTTTAAAAATTTTTGCCTGAGAGTCATATCTTTTGAATTTCTGTTTACATAAAGCACATACGCTGTGCCAAGAAGCAACATTACAAAAAGAAAGATTACTATTTTTCTGAGATATTTCATTGTTGAGATTTTTCCCACAAAGGCACAAAGCTCACCAAGACTTATGCTTCTGTATTCTCAGTACCTGAATATAAAGTCATATACATCTGTCAGTTATTGGGCTAGCTTAACTGCCCTTGTATTTTTCTATATATGCCGTCTTTTATTAAGTCTACATTAAAATTAACAAGTAGCCCCAACTTTATTCCTGATAAACGAAGGTAGGTAAGTACTGTTTTATGATGTACCCGTTCTAATCGTTCAACAGACTTTAACTCGACTATCAATTTACCTTCTAAAATCAAATCTGCTCTGAAACCAACATCAAGAACATGATCTTCATAATTGGCCAAAATCCCCTGCTGTCTTGTAAACGGAATTTCCCTTTGAGAAAGTTCGTATGCAAAGGCAGCTTCATACACACTTTCCAGCAAGCCCG
>JAACZX010000392.1 GCA_009996555.1 Chitinophagaceae bacterium
TGGTGGTCATCAGCAGATCAATAAAGGCAAATGGCTAAGCAAGCTGCCTTATTATCATTTGTTGCCAACACCCATTTATAAATGGTTACTGAAAACGAATGGAGAGAACTGGGAAGAGATGCTGGAGATAAAAGAAACAGGTATTTCCATTGAACGCTTCGAACGTATTTGTAAGGAGAAAGGTTATAACCTCATCAACAAAACGCATTTTTTAATTAACCCGATCTATGAATACAAGTTTGGCTGGAAACCGAAGGAACAGTTTGGTTTTGTAAAAGCCATTCCGTTTGTACGGAACTTTTTCACCACTTGTGTTTATTATTTGATACAGGCAAAACAGAATTAGATTTTATGATACATATTGTTTTTAACGAACCCGATATTGATGTATTGCAAAAGGCAATAGAACTGGATGAAACACTGCAAGGCGAAATATTGCAGGTGGAAGATGATTATGCAGTTGGCCCTTTGAAAGATATTTATACCGAGGAAGGTATTGCTGCACGTCGTGCATGGTGGAAAGAAGTATTGGCTGGTACCGACCTGGAAAAGAAACTTGATGAAGGAGTAGTTGATGATAATAAGCTTGTTGCTTTCATCATTGAACGTTTGCAGAAAGATGAAGAAGAGAAAGTATGGATCTGGGCTGCACAAAACAAACATGATGTAAGTGGTTATTATTGGCTCGTCAGTCAGCTGAAGGATTTCCAGGGACGCATTTACATTTTGTATTTGAATAATCTGCCGTTCATTAATGAGAAAGGACAGTTGTTTTATCCGGAGTGGATCAGCACTATTCAGCCAAAGGAAATGACCAAAGCAAAGAAACTTGCACGTTTGGTTACACCAAGTGAGTTTGAAGTTGACCCCGATGAGTGGACAAAACTCTGCAACGAAGAAAAAGGTGTTCGTTTACTGGAAGGTGGTAAAAAACTTGGTCAGAAGGATTATGATTTTTACGATGCCGATCTGAAGAATTTTATTACCAGCGATTGGCAAAAAGCAAACAAGGTCATTAACCAGTTTTTAAGCAAGAACAAACACACTACAGGCGATATGTATATGTTGTGGCGTTTGAAACAACTCATCGCAACTGACTTGTACGATGTACAAGGTGAGTTGAAGAACCTGAAAGATTTTGAGCTGAAGAAAAAGTCGGGACAATTGTTTGAAGCAGCGCAACCGTCTGAACCATGATTTGGGGAGATGAAAGGATTGTGAAGATTTGTTGAGAACGTTTGACAGTAAGTAAGAAGAATAAAATGAAAACAATACTAAAACTGGAAGAATTAGCGATGCTTGTAGCATGTATTGTATTGCTTGCTGCAATTGGTGTTGAATGGTGGATGTACATTATTTTGTTTTTAGGTCCTGATGTAAGTATGCTTGGTTATGTTGCCGGCAATAAAGTTGGAGCATGGTGCTACAATGTATTTCATCATAAAGGAATTGCCATTGCTTTAGCGGCTGCAGGATATACAATGGATAACTGGCTGTTGATAGCAGGAATTGTTTTATTCGGGCATGCATCAATGGATCGTGTAGCTGGCTATGGTTTGAAATATGAAAACGGATTTAAGTTTACGCATTTAGGTGAAATAGGAAAGAAATAAATTATGAGTGCATCGAAAAAGAAAGAAAATGTTTTTGACAACGATGGTGGTGTGCAGGGGCAGTATAAAAACTGGTTCCTCGATTATGCATCGTATGTAATTCTGGAGCGTGCCGTACCCGCTATTGAAGATGGATTGAAGCCGGTGCAACGCCGTATCCTTCATGCCATGAAAGAAATGGATGATGGTCGCTTTAACAAAGTGGCGAACATCATTGGCCAGGCGATGCAATACCATCCGCATGGTGATGCAAGTATTGGCGATGCATTGGTGAACATGGGGCAGAAAGATCTGTTGGTTGAAACACAAGGTAACTGGGGCGATGTACGCACAGGTGATGATGCGGCGGCTGCACGTTATATTGAAGCACGTTTGTCGAAGTTTGCGCTGGATGTTGCTTTCAACAATAAAACCACTGAATGGCAATTAAGTTATGATGGTCGTAAGAACGAACCGGTGGTATTGCCCATGAAGTTTCCATTGTTGTTGGCACAAGGTGCTGATGGTATTGCCGTTGGTCTTTCAACAAAAATTCTTCCACATAACTTTTGCGAACTTATTGAAGCTTCCATTAAATGCTTGCGTGGTAAACGTTTTGAATTGCTGCCCGATTTTCAAACGGGCGGCATGATCGATGCCAGCAATTACAATGATGGTAAGCGTGGTGGTAAAGTGAGAGTGCGTGCACACATTGAAGAGTTCGACAAAAAAACATTGCTCATTAAAGATGTTCCATACGGTGTTAC
>JAACZX010000727.1 GCA_009996555.1 Chitinophagaceae bacterium
AGAAACCATCGCAATCAGCTACCGTGGCTTAGGCATCTACTATTTTTTTCAAAAAGATTTTGAGCAGGCAAAAACAATGGCGTTAAAGGCGCTGAAAGTTGCAGGCGAGGAAAAATTGTTACAGGAAAAGGCGAAGATACTGGACCTGCTTGCCCAGATCCATTTTGCAATGCAGGATCTTGCCACCGGTCGGCAATATGCATTACAGTCGGAGATGATCCTCGACAGCATCAGCAACACAAACATTCAAAAGAATATTATTGATATTGAGAAAAAATATGAATCGGAAAGAAAGGATAACGAGATCAAACTTCAACGTTCAGAGTTGAAACAAAAAAACACCATCAACTATTTATTGATCGGTGGTGCTGTTACCTTGCTGGTGCTTTCGTTATTATCTTATCGTAACTACAGGCAAAAACAAAATATTCAACAGCAACGCATCACTGAACTTGAAACTGAAAAACAATTAGCTGCTACAGAAGCTGTATTAAAAGGTGAAGAACAGGAACGCACACGTTTGGCAAAAGATCTTCATGATGGATTAGGCGGCATGCTATCCGGTATAAAATATACACTTAACAATATGAAAGGGAACCTGATCATGACAGAAGAAAACGCACAGGCGTTTGGCCGAAGCATTGATATGCTCGACAGCAGTATTCGTGAAATGCGCAGGGTAGCACATAACATGATGCCCGAAGCACTTGTGAAATTTGGACTTGATACCGCTTTACGGGATTTTTGTAACGACATTAATAAAAGCGGGGCTTTGCAGGTTCAATACCAATCAATAGGTTTGGAAGGAATTAACATTGAGCAAACAAAAAGCGTAACCATCTATCGCATTGTGCAGGAGTTGTTAAATAATACCATGAAACATGCATCGGCAAAAAATGCATTGGTGCAGTTGAGTTATAACGATGGCAACTTAACCATAACAGTAGAAGATGATGGAAAAGGATTTGATGCTGCTGTGTTAAAACAATCGAAGGGTATTGGTTGGAGCAATATTCAAAACCGTGTTGAATTTTTGAAAGGCAAGTGGGATGTGGATTCACAGCCTGGTAAAGGAACATCAGTTAATATTGAAATGACGGCATAAAATAATTTATGAGTCTGGCAACAAATGTATTTATTGTGGATGATCACTACATGGTGATCGAAGGTATCCGTTCGCTTTTGCAACATGAAAAGGGAATTGAATGGATGGGCCACGCCATGACCGCCGAAAGTTGTGTTTCGTTTTTGAACAACCGCCAGCCCGATGTTATTTTCATGGACATCAATCTGCCTGATAAAAGCGGCATCGATCTTTGCAAAGAAGTCAATCAAAAATATCCATCCATTGCCATCATTGGCTTAAGCACCTTCAACCAGCAAAGTTTCATCAGCAAAATGATGGAAAACGGCGCATCGGGTTATGTGTTGAAAAATGCTACGAAAGAAGAACTCCTGTTTGCTATTCAAACAGTGATTCGTGGGCGAACATTCTTAAGCCATGAAGCAGCTATGATCGCTGAAAAAAAGAAGGCGATGATCTTCCCGTTCTTACCCGCCGTGAGAAAGAAGTACTTGAATTGATTGCTGATGGATTAACCACCCAGGAAATTGCCGATAAACTTTTCGTTAGTGCTGCCACTGTTGAAACACACCGCAAGAACCTGCTATTAAAACTGGAAGCAAAAAATGTGGCGGCCATGGTAAAGATTGCGGCAAAGCTCAACCTGATCTGACCAATATCTAACAGTTGTTTCCCTATTCCTCCTATACATTCCACAACTTTTGCTGATTCTAAAAGCAACAAAAATTCCGGCTGAAAATTCTTAACTTACTACTCAATTTTAATTCAATTAAGTATGCGTAAACCAGCTTATCTGATTTTTACCGCAATAGCGGTTCTTGTTGGTAGTCTTGTGATACACAAGTTTACAAAAACTCAAAATCATCATAAACCGTTAACATCCCTTTCAATTGAACGTGAAGAAAAAGAAGAAGGTGGTTATAAACGCAGGCTTTATGAATGGAAGATGCTGCATGATCCCGCAACCGGTGAGATTCCCAGAGATATAAGAAAAAAGGAATTAGCACTTCTAACTTCTATTCAGGCAAAACAAAAAACTGCAAGTTTCAGACAAACGGTTAATAACACATACACAGCTGCCGGTCCCTCTCAAAATGGAGGTAGAACAAGAGCAGTTGCTTATGATATGCGGAATAACGGAGTAATGTTAGCTGCTGGCATTTCTGGCGGCATTTTCCGTTCAACTGATGGAGGTGCTACCTGGACCTTTGTAAACCCTACAAACGATGTGCGCATTGTAAGTTGTTTTGCACAAGATCCAAGGCCGGGTTT
>JAACZX010000393.1 GCA_009996555.1 Chitinophagaceae bacterium
GTACATGATACGCATCAGCAGCCATCTACTCCGCCAGTTTTGCAGCAGGAATAGTGGCCTTTAAGGTAAACCCATTACCGGGTGAGGTTTGGATCATCAGTTCGCCATCAAAATAACCAACCCTGTTTTTGATATTGTTTAACCCAATACCGTTTCCTTTTTCTTCGGTGCTGGCACCTTTCCCATCATCGCCAATCAGCAATACCAACGATTGTGCATCGGGATAGATCCTGATAAATGCATTACCAGCTTCGCTATGCTTCAGGATATTACTCAGTTGTTCCTGTACAATTCTGTAAATGGCAAGCTTTAATTCCCTGCTCACCTGTTCTTCATCAAACCCATCTGCACTGAAACTTATTTGCAACGAAGAACTTTGGTGTACATCGTCAATAATGTCACGTATGATCTGGATGAGGCTGATGCTCTCCAGTGAAGGCGTTACACTTTGGTGCGACAAACGCCTGATCTCTTCAATTGCTTTCAGCAAATGTTCTTTACTCCGTAACAGCAACTCCTCCTGTTCTGTTTTTTGCTTTAAGGCTTTATCAAGAAAAAGTTTAGAAGCTGCCAGTATCTGGTTAATGTTATCATGCAACTCAACTCCAATTTCATTACGCACTTTTTCCTGTGCAATAATACCTGTGCTTACCATCAGTTTTTCCTGCAGCATCCGCTGCCTGGCAAGTGCTGTTGCAGCTTCATGTTTTTCAATGGCTGCGGTAACAGCGCTTGGCAAGCGCTGCATCCTGTCTTTAAGAATATAATCACTGGCACCCTGTTTCATGATCTGCACGGCATAATCTTCAGACACGGTAGATGTAATAAGAATAAACGGAATGGAAGCATCAAGGCTTTGTGCTATCTGCAATGCCTCCTGCGAATTAAAGTAAGGAAGCGAGTGATCACTTAAAATAAGATCGGGCCGGTTGTACTGTAACAACTCTTCAAACTGCTGCCTGTTCACCGCTCTGCGTATCACACAATTTATTCCGCCTTTCTTCAGTACATAGGCTACCAATTCGGCATCGGAATCCAGATCTTCAAGATGTACAATATGCAAAACACTTTTCATCATTGCTGTTACAGATTATTTACCGGCTTATTCAGCAGCATCCAGTAAAGCCCAAGCTCAGCAACTGCTTTCGCAAAATCTTCAAACCCCACAGGTTTTACCACATAACTGTTTACACCCAGTTCATAGCTTGATACAATATCCTTTTCTTCGCTGGAAGAGGTCATCATCACAACCGGAATAACTTTGGTGCGCTCACTTGCTTTGAGCTGACGTAACACTTCAATACCATCAACCTTTGGCATTTTAATATCCAGCAGTATCACTCTTGGCAATTTGCTGATATCCCTTTCGGCATACACACCTCTTCCAAATAAATAATCAATCGCCTCGGCCCCATCTTTCAAATGAAGAATGCTGTTAGCGATCTTTGCTTTATTAAGTGCCCTGATGGTTAACTCAGCATCAGCCATATTATCTTCCACCAGTAAAATTTCCAGTTCCTGTAACATATATCATCAGTTTTAGAATGAACGATCAGGAAAAGCTGAATGAAAAAACAGCCCCGCTGCCAATACTGCCTTCGGCACGCAAGGAACCATGCTGCCGTTCAACAATCCGTTTTACCAATGCAAGACCAATACCTGTTCCTTCAAATTCATCCTGCCGGTGCAAACGCTGAAACACACCAAACAGTTTATCGCTGTACTTCATATCAAACCCCACACCATTATCTTTTACATAGTACTCCACTTTGCCGTTTGTATGGGTGGCACCAATTTCAATAACAGGTTCATCTTCCAGTGCAGAATATTTCATGGCATTGTCAACCAGGTTTAACCACACTTGTTTTATTAACTGCGGATCGGTTTTGCAAGCCGGCAACGCATGAATCACAAAACGGTAATTCTTATTGGGGCGTTGTGCTTTCAGTTCTTCAACCACCTGCTCCACCATCTGCTGCATGTTTATTTCCTGCACATTTGCCTGCTTGCGGTTAATGCGTGAAAAACCAATGAGGTCATCAATCAGCTGCCCCATCATACCTGCATTCTTTACAATAGCAGCAGCAATACGTTTGCCCTCATCATCAAGCGATGCTGCATGATCTTCATTCAGCATGGCTGCATAACCGCCTACTGCACGCAATGGTGCACGCAAATCGTGTGATACAGAATAAGAAAAAGCTTCCAGTTCTTTATTGGCCTGCTCAAGTTGCGCTGTTCGTTTTGCCACTATAGCTTCCAGGTTCTTCTGTGTATCGTTTATCTCGTTTGCCATTACATTGAACGCATGCGCTAATGCACCTAATTCATCGGTACGTTTCAGCTCCACCCGTT
>JAACZX010000728.1 GCA_009996555.1 Chitinophagaceae bacterium
ATGGTGGGTATCAGTCCACGCACGCCCATATCAACCAGGGTTTCGCCTTTCAGTGGTTCCCATTTACCATTGGGGTTCAGGTCTTTCCATTCCACACTTTTATTGGTGCTGAAACTGCATTCCACAATAATGTCTTTTGTTTCGTTACCGGTAATTTTCAGTTTGCCATTGGCAAAAGCAGCCGTAACTACACAGCTGCCTGCAGGAATGGGTGAGGTGTTGAACAATGGATTTACAACCGTTGTTGCTCCTGCCGGTGCCTGACCGCTTTCTGCAATCGGAATGTTGGTGCCCAAAACAGGAACAGTTGTTTCAAACCCCCAAAAACCTTGAGAACGGTTTCCATTTACTGTTATCGATTGGTTTTTTACCGTAAAGTTTTTGATATATGTATTGAAGCCAATGAATGAAGCCAGTGTGGCAGTCAGATCCTGGTTAATGGAAATGCTGTTAATGGTTGTATCAACTCTTATTTTCACATCACCATTTTGATAAGCCAGTGAAATACGCACCCATTCATATTCGCCAATTGCAACTTTGCTGATGGGTACTTCATAAAACACTTCGGTATTGCCAGCCTGAGGTGCTTTTTCAAAGTCAATGGCATTGCTGCCGCCTGCTGTTGTTTCTGCAGCACGGTACAGAACAGCACCTTTTCCAAGCAAGGTAAGAGCGTTTGGTGCCAGCTCAATATAATGCGCACTCATTTTATTCATTACTCCGCTTTGTGCCGCATTACCGGCAGGAATTACAGAGGGCTGACCAATATTATTGAGCCTTACCTGCGTGGAATCGAATTTGAATTTGAAAATGAGTTTGGCATTACTGCTTCCTGTTTCATTTTTCTTACATCCTGTCAGCAGCAGCACAGCTGCCAGCAGCAAACCGGGGAGAATACGGTACATGGGGTTGGTTTTAGTTCCTGAAAACGCCCGGAAAAAAGGCTTATTGTTTTCCCCGAAGATTTAGGAGTGCATTCACATTCTAACTTTACTTTTGCGTAAAATTTTAATCATGCGTTTTGTTCCTGTTTTGCTCCTTGTTACGATACTGTTCAATTCCTGCTCTATTAATAATTTTTCTATTGATAATGATTTGAAACAGTATTTTGATAAATACAAGGTTACAGGTTCTTTCGCTTTGTTTGATAACGCACAGGCGCATTTTACCATTTATGATTCTGCCAATTTCAGGAAACGTTATACACCTGCATCTACGTTTAAGATTGTGAACTCACTCATTGGGCTTGAAACAGGAAAGATCTTTGATGAAAAGATGGTGATCAAATGGGATGGTGTTGTAAGAGAACGGGAGGAGTTGAACAAGGATATGGATATGCAGGAAGCGTTCAAAGTTTCTTCTGTTCCTTATTACCAGGAAGTGGCACGAAGAATAGGCAGGGATACAATGCAGCAATGGATCGACACATTGCAGTATGGAAATAAAAATACCAGCGGCGCTATTGATTCGTTCTGGTTAAACAATACGATTAAAATTTCGCCCGATGAACAATTGGGCCTGGTGAAGCGCCTTTATTTTGAACAGCTTCCTTTTCAAAAACGTACGCAGCAGATCGTTCGCAAAGTGATGCTGCAGGAAGATAATTCGCTTTACAAACTGTCGTATAAAACAGGTTGGGGTTTTGATGAAAAAGGCGACAATGTCGGCTGGATCGTTGGTTGGATCGAAGAAAACCGCCGACCCTATTTCTTTGTGTTACTGGTGCAGTCGCCCGACAGGAATTACGACATGCGTGCCAACCGCAAAGCACTGCTCACCGATATTCTGAAGCATTACGATTTCATGCAAGGGAAGAAATAGCAGGAACGAATGAGCAATTGGCAATGGACAATCGTTCGTCTGCAAATTAGCGGCTCCTGATTGCTTATTGTCAATTAACTATTGCTCATTGAGAAGAAACTGGCTCAACTTTTGTTTCAATTACAGTATTCTGTAAATTGTATCTTGTACCTTAATTCATTATCGTTGTTTTCCTTCGCACATATTGAGTATTTACTATTGCTGGTAGTAGTTATACCGGTGGTACTTTTTTTTGTTCTGAATAAACGCTGGAAAAAGAAAACAAAAAAGAAATTGGGCGATGAAGAACTGGTGAACCTGTTAACAGCTAACCATTCGGAAAAAAAGTTTGCAGCAAAATTTTATATTATTCTGGCAGCTGTTGTAGTAACAGCTATTGGAGCGGCTAACCTTCGCACAGCTGGTAAGGCAGAAAATGTTAACCGCAAGGGCAGGGATATCATGATTGCACTGGATGTAAGTAAAAGTATGCTGGCCGATGATATTAAACCAACACGCCTTGATCGTGCAAAACAATTTGTAAATAAGC
>JAACZX010000729.1 GCA_009996555.1 Chitinophagaceae bacterium
CACGATTGAGTACAACAGGCAATGGATGATAGTTGTGTGCGCCGAACTGTTCTTCTTTATCAATAAAATATTGTGTATTGGCAGATGTTACTGCAATGGAAGTATGCATAGTAAATGAATAATGAGTGATGAATGATGAGAAAACAGAATAATGAAACGCTTAATGCTCCCCTTTAGGGGATGGGGGCATCAGTGCTGCTCAACTTAGTGATTGAGCAGATCGAGATTTTGCTGGAGAAAGGAATGTTGCTGTTTCATTGCAGAACAAATTTACTGGCTTAACTTGACATAATAAAATTACAGTTATGGGCTACGTTGTTCCTGCACAAACACGCATTGGTCATGTGCATCTGAAAGTATCTGACCTTGACCGGTCGTTAGCTTTTTATCATGAGCTGCTTGGTTTTGAGATCACTCAACGTTATGGTTCACAGGCGGTATTTATTTCTGCGGGTGGTTATCATCATCATATTGGGTTAAATACCTGGCATAGCAAGGGGGCAGGGCCTGCACCGGAGCATGCGCCGGGATTGTATCACACAGCGATTCTTTATCCCACACGAAAAGACCTGGCTGTTATTTTAAAACGATTATTGGAAGCAAAATATCCGATGACCGGTGCGTCTGATCATGGTGTGAGTGAAGCGTTGTATTTAGATGATCCTGACGGTAATGGCGTGGAATTGTATTGGGATAAGCCAAAAGAACAATGGCCGGTTGATGCAAATGATAATTTGGAAATGGTGACGAAGAGATTGGATTTAGAAGGGTTGTTGAGGGAAGCGGAGTAAATACAGTTACGGGTTAGGAGTTAATGGTTATGGGTAACCCCGACAGCGGTTGCAACCCTGTCGGCGGTTGATGGGTGTTAGCTTCTTATTGCGTGATGTAGATCATGAAAGTTTTTGTAGTAACGTGATTTAATTTTCAATTTTCTTCCTTCTTTGGTTTGGATGTACAGTGTGTAGTATTCGTTGTATTTTCCAAAATAGTCATGATGCTTGAAACGATAGGGAGCACTTTCTTTTTTTAGAAGAATTTCTTTTGACGAAGGAAGGCTATATGTCTTGCGGCGAAATCCGAACCAATCAATCACTTTTATTTTCCCTTCTGTAATTATGAATTTGGTACTTGACCATGACAGAATAAACAATGGGAGTATTATACAAAATGATAGATAGAGTAATTCTCTTAGGATGAAACTTAAATTGCCTCTTTTTACTTCCTGAAAATAATCAACATTCCAAAAGACAACTGAAAAGCATGTACCAATAATCAGGAACAAAAGCAGGTTGCAATAAAAAAGTTTACTATCTGGTTGCGATTTTATTCTCATTAAATCACTTTATACAAATACTTTTCATCAAACTTCAACTCCGGTTCTTTCTCAAATATCCCAAACACTGTACTGCCACTTCCCGTCATGCTTGCATACACTGCACCTGCATCGTACAACTGTTGTTTGATTGCTGCGATCTCCGGATGAGCTTTACAAACCGGCTCTTCAAAATCGTTGATGAGTTGATGTTTCCAGGTGGAGATGGGTTGTTGGATGATTTGTTTCAGGTCGGGGCGTTGCTCACTGTCTGGCCGCTGGTAACTGTCTGATTGATGGCTGCTTTCTGCTGAGCGGCCTGACAGGTTCAGCTGCCCAAATGCCCAACCTGTATTTACATGAATACCGGGATTCACAATCGCAAATTTGTAAGCCGATAAATCTAATTCAACTGGCTCCAGTAATTCTCCTCTGCCGGTTGCATAACAGGGCTTGTTCAAAATAAAGAAGGGACAATCACTGCCTAACTGCAAAGCATAGCCGATGAGTTGTGCATCCGTTAACCCCAGCTGAAATTTTTCATTCAGCAGTTTTAATGCAAAAGCGCCATCGGCGCTGCCGCCGCCCAAACCTGCACCCATGGGTATGGCTTTGTGCAAATGCATCAGCACAGGTGGGAGTGAGGGGAAATCTATTTTCAATAAGTTGTAGGCTTTAACGCAAAGGTTGTTGGCTTCGTCGCCGGCGATCGTTAAGCCGGTTGAGGAGAACGTAACGTGAGTGGTGAGTGGTGAGTCGTGCCTGCTCTCCGTAGCTTTAGCGGAGGAGAGAGTGGTCTTGTCATCGTCCGTCGTCCATCGTCCGTCGTCTCTCCGAACTACTTCCAATGCATCTTTCAACGGCAGGGGATAAAACACCGTTGCCAGGTTATGATAACCATCTTCCCGCTTGTTGAGAATCTGTAAACCGAGATTGATTTTGCAGTTGGGAAAGGAAAGCATTCAGCAAATGAAAAATAAAAAATGAATAATGTGGAATGAAAAAAGTAATGGAACCCAATTATCATTT
>JAACZX010000730.1 GCA_009996555.1 Chitinophagaceae bacterium
GCAGCGTTTGTTTCTGAAAATATGATGTTTAGTAAATCTCATTGGGGATTTTTCCTATCCCGGGTGAATGTGACTAACATAAACTCAAGGGGCAGTATGGATGCTGTGCAAGGAAGTTTTAACGATAATGCAATTCCGGATATGAGAAAAAAAATTGATGAGAATTCAAAAATTTCAACTAAAAGCTGGTTTGTTTATAATGAAAAATTTTGCTTTATCCCAACCATAAGTGCTCTAGGGTTTAAACAGCCTGTTGCAAACTGGCATACCCCGGTTAATGACCGAAACCTTCTTTGCAACAACGAAATTAATTTTGATAGTTATTACCTTCCTCCAACAAACGAAAAACATATTTTTCTTACAGAGGCAAATGTTAATTGGGTAATGCAGGAAATAGAAAAGGGGCAGCCTGGCTGCCCCACTATCTGTACTTTTTCAATAACCGGCGGCAGCAATACTTTGTGTATAAACAGTCCGGAGGCATTTTCGTTAGATGTTCCTGCTCCACCTAATACGACGGTTCAGTGGATTTTATCTCCCAATCTTCAAATGATTTCGTCAAATAGCAATTCTGTTACGGTTAAAGCAATATCACCAGGCGGGGCATCCATTAAAGCAATCATTTCGAACCCATGCGGTGCAAATATGGAAATAGTGAAGACTCAACTTACTGCCGGCACACCTATGGTCACAATTAACGGGCAAAATTGCCCTTCTGAAAGTGCACCATGCAGTTTAAATGCAACACCTGTTAACAATTATTTACAGTTTACGCTTAGTGCTGCGCTCGGCAGTTACATACCAACCGATGCAGACTGGCAGTGGGAAAAAGTATCCGGCAATTTCTTTTTCTTAGATAATGGTGCGTACACCGGAACTTCTCACACCGGGAACCAGGCAGATATTTATCTGACAGGAGCCAATCCCACTGACAATCCATTAAAATTAAGATGCCGGGTAAAAAATGATTGTGGCTGGGGAGCATGGCGTTATGCAGAATGGAACGACGGAACAACTTCTCCGCCTCCACCTGCCCCAGAAAAATATTATAAAGTTGCACCCAACCCAACAGGAGGTTACGATGCAAAAATTTCTTTGCTAAACTCTTCGATTATTCCAGCAACAACAAGCCCGATAACAGTTCGGCTATATACAATTTTTGGAACCCTGTTAAGTACCACACAGATGTATAATAACAGCTCGGGAACAGTTTATATTTACAGTTATCCTTATAATACCATGTATATAACGATCAGTTTTGACAATCATCTTGAATCTCATACTATCAACAAATATTAGCAAATAGTCAGGTTTCAGGTCATTGTTTTGAAGGACATATTCTATAAAGCAACTTAATTTTTGCAATAAGAAATGATGTACTTAACAGCTGTTTGAATTAGCTGTTCGATTGCCTTACAGCGGCTTTTTTTGGCTGCAACTGCGTTGAATTTTTCGCATCAAGCAAGCGGTCGCTTGCGCAAAACAAAAATGCCCCTGACAAGTCAGAGGCGTTTTTGCTTAGAATAAGGTCTCATCACACCAACTCAATATCAAAACTCACCAGCTGCACAAACTGTTCAATGCGAGCATCAATATCTTCTTTTGAAATTTCTTTCAACCGTGTGGTGCCAAATTTTTCTACACAGAAACTGGCCATGGCACTACCAACAATGATAGCCGTTTTCATATTTTCAAAGCTGATGTCTTTTGTTTTGGCAATATGCCCAATGAAGCCACCGGCAAACGTATCGCCAGCACCAGTGGGATCAAATACATCTTCCAATGGCAGAGCCGGTGCAAAGAAAACCTTGTCTTCATGAAACAGCAACGCACCATGCTCGCCTTTTTTAATAACCAGGTATTTAGGCCCCATGTTCATGATCACCTTTGCTGCCTTTACCAATGAGTATTGTGCACTCAGCTGGCGGGCCTCACTATCGTTCACCATCAGCACATCCACCTTGCTCAGCACTTTTTCCAGGTCTTCCATGGCCGTTTCCATCCAGAAATTCATGGTATCGAGCACCACCAGTTTTGGTTTATTTTTCAGCTGATTGATCACCGCATGTTGTACTGCCGGTACAAGGTTACCCAGCATCAGGAATTCACAATCCTGGTAACTCTCGGGAACAACCGGGTTAAAGTTGGCCAGTACATTGAGTTGTGTATCGAGTGTGTCACGGGTGTTCATATCCAAATGATAGCGGCCGCTCCAGAAAAACGATTTTTCATTTTCCTTGATCTCCACACCTTCTGTTACCACACCACGGGCTTCAAGTGCCTGCAATTCCTCTTTCGGAAAATCGCCACCCACAACAGAAAGTTGTTTGAT
>JAACZX010000047.1 GCA_009996555.1 Chitinophagaceae bacterium
AAAGTGGCTGCTGTGCATGGCGGTCATCGTCCGGAAGTGAAAGCTATAGCAAGACTGTATAATGAAGCGGCCGATGAACTGGCGCACCACATGGAAAAAGAAGAGATCATTTTATTTCCGTATGTAAACCAGCTGGCAGCAGCAAGCCGCCGAAACACAGGCATTCCTGTTCCTCATTTTGGCACGGTTGATAACCCTATCCGCATGATGGAGGCAGAACATGAATCAGCAGGTAACCTGTTTCATGAAATTGCAACACTTAGTGATAATTACACTGCACCGCCCGAAGCATGTAATACCTATCGTGTGCTGTATGCAAAGCTGAAAGAATTTGAAGAAGATCTGCACACACATATACATCTTGAAAACAATATCCTGTTCCCGAAAGCCAAACAGCTTGAGCAGCAACAGGCAACTGCCTGCAGTCTGTAAGCGCTATTCGTCCTTGCCGCTTTTTTCGCCCACAAACCAATGTTCTTTGTTTTTAAACAACACATTAAAGGTGGTGAGTGAACCGTAGCAGCGGGTGATGTATTGCTGTATGTTTACTTTTTCTTCGTCGCTGAGTGTTTTGTTACTGTTGATGTTTTGTTCCAGTACACGAAGACGGTCACGCAGCATGACTATTTTGTGAAAGAAATCCTCCACAGGGATTTCTTTTGCTTTTAAAGAGCCATCAGATGGTTGCAGAATGAGTTTGCCACCGCTCCATTTATCGCCCAACGCAACTGTTTCACCAACACCATTCCACAGGCGAAGGATCTTTAATAATGAACGTTCAACTTCGCTGTGCGTTTCAATTTCTTCGGTTACATTTTCGGGAATGATCTCATCCAGGTTGGCATCTGTTTTATCAATTTCCTTTACGCCGCTGTTGATAAACGAAATAAGATAGGTTGCATAACGGATGCCTACAATTACGCCGGGCCCCAGTTGTGTATGTTGAAGACGTGTGCCAATGCCGAGTGTGGTTTGTTCCATAAAAGAAATTTTGGAGGAGCAAAGTACAACTGAAACCGGAAATAATGTTACGTGTATTTGGTGAACATCAGGATTTCTTTAATTGCTTTAATGGTGGACCAATATGCACAAAGCCATGTTCCTTTCTTGCTTTGTCTTTTTCTTCTTCGGTCATTTTTGCAATTACACCTTTATGTACAAGATTAAACCACTGCTCCATTTTGCCTGCAGGTTGAAATAACATGATGAGTTTGCTTTCTGCTTCACCTAGTTTTGCAAATGTGTGTGGCACACCTCTTGGCCCAAACACACAATCACCTGCTTTGGCATGAAAGATTTCGTCACCAACTTTAATCATGTACTCGCCGGAGATAATATACCACCATTCATCCTGGTCGGGATGATAATGCAATGGCGGACCACCTTCTTTCAAACGTGTAGAATCAAAAATATATAAATCACCATCTGTGTCTTTAGGTGATACTTTGCAGTAGAATTTATCTCCTTCAAAGAGCGAAAGCGGTTTGTTAAACCGATCGCTGCCATTTGCTACAAGAATACCTTTTTTGGGTCTTTCTTTCCGTTTATTTTTTGCATTAATTTGAAAAGGAGCAATTGCTGCACTGCCGATTGCAAGGCAGAACTTCAAAAAAGAATCCCGTTTCATAAAATAGAATTTTAGTGAACGAAAGGCCTCTATTAAAGCTACTGTTTTCTTTTTGATTGCGGAAGAGACGTTGGTTCATAAAGAAGCCTGCTCCTTAATAATGCGAGTAACAACAATGAGTTTGAACCAGTAAAAAATTACTTCTGTTGAAATAATATAACCGGACTAAATCCTTCTTTTTGAGGTATGATTTTATTTCATCCGCCACCAAAACGATCCGCCATGCTTCTCAACTCCGGGCAACTCATTCCACAATGGTTCTAAAATTTGTTTCAGTTCCGGTTGTTCACTCATATAAAAATTCGGCGAAAGAATTTCATAACGCTCAGGATTACTCAGCAACATTGTTGCAAGCATGTACTGCTCGGCATAAAAGCGATTGCACATATTTTGCGGATAATCGTAAGGCAGGTAAACATCATGCACCTGCACAATAACTCCATTTTTCAACCGTGGCATTACTTCCATAAAAAACCATTGCACATCGCTGTTGGCATGCAATAAGTGTGAGCCATCAAAAAACAATACATCATTTGCCTGCAATTGTTCAAACAAAGTAAGTGGTGCCTGTTGCAGCGGAATATTCAGCCATTCATCAGCCACAGTTGCAATTTCTTTTCGTGGATGAGGATCAATGCAGGTTATGCTGAAGGAAAGCTGTTGTTCAGCTTTTGCTTTGGCTGCCACTTTTGTACTGGTACCGCTGCCGATCTCCAGGTAACGTTTGGGTTTTTGGGTTGCAAGCAATGTGTACAACACTGCAATATCAAGTGCAGGAAAAAATCCGTTCTTCCACGCTGGGTTACAGTTGTTGATGGTTTCAGTAAAAGGGATGTTCAACAGCTGCGTTTTGTATTGCAGAATAGTTTGCAACAAATGAGTATACTGTTCATTACCGGCAGCAATATGCTGATACAGTAATTGGTGCGGCTTTTCTGCTGCGTACACCGGCGAAGGCGCAACAGCATAATCAAGCAGGGCCAACCTGTTGTTACGAAAAAATGCATTGTAGATCTTCTTCAGCTGCATCGGTTCAATTTACAGCAAAGTAAATCTTTCTCTTCAAAAGGGTTTATCTTGCTGCTCCGGATCAATGAAAGAACCTTTACGTTCATGATAACCACACTTTACAATACCGGCATTTTTTTGCGGTTGAAACGGTTGGTGAAAAAGCTTCCTGTTGCTGTAACAAAAAATCAGCAGTATGATAGCCAAACCAAGCAGATCATACGAAAAGTGTGTACAGCAAACAGCAACACAGTTGATGTGGGCACACATAGCGGCGATATTCTTGATCTGCTGCTGCAGCAATCGCCCAACGGAACACATTATGGATTTGAACCGCTTCCTGTTTTTTACCGTGGCCTGATTTCGAAATACATGCAGCAAAAGAATATTGTGCTGTACGATCTTGCTTTATCAAACATCAACGGTAGCACAAGTTTTAATTATGTTACCAGTAACCCATCTTACAGCGGTATTAAAAAACGCAACTACGACCGCACCCATGAAACAGATGAAACCATTGAAGTAAAAACAGCCCGGTTGGATGATGTGTTATTTTCTGCCAACAAAAAAATCGATTTTATTAAAATTGATGTGGAAGGTGCAGAGCTGGGTGTATTAAAAGGGGCGGAGCAGCTTATTAAACGAGACCAACCTGTGATTGTTTTTGAATGCGGACTTGGTGGAACCGATGTGTACGATACCACACCTGATGATCTGTTTTCTTTTTTCTCTTCAATGGAATATAAGGTTTCACTGATGAAGGATTTTTTGAAGGATGCTTCAGCACTCAGCAAACAAGCATTTGAGCAACAGTATTATCAAAAGCTGAATTATTATTTCGTGGCTTATCCGGTATAGAATTGTTGAGCAGCAGTTACCACACTGCTATTGTATTCCTTTCTTTTTCTGAAAATCTTTGGCAGCAATTTGTATGTATTGATACAGTTCAATATCCAGCACCTGTGTGAGCAATTCATATTCGGGACGGTACTGTATCATAAATTCATCAAGCAATGGTCCCTCTTTAAGTGTGGTTAACCGCATAACAATGGTTTTGGAAAAGCGGTAATCAATATACTTGTTCTGTTCCTCCCTTATCAGGCGTTCCTGAAAACGGGCCATGCTCCTGTTTCGCCGGAAGCGGAATACATTGATCAATGCATCAAGATCAACCCCTGCACCAATGCCTGCTTCGGGGTTTGAGCCGGAAAAGCGTATTCCACCTCTGTCGTGGTTAAATACCTTATCATATTGCATGCGGTTATCAATGGAATCCTGTTTTCGGTTCTTACCATACACAATAATTTCTTTCAGCTGTTTATACCTGCCGGGCACATGCATTTGAATAGAAATTTCAAAGGCTGTGTAATCTTTGATGGAGGCTACTGAAAATTTTTGTGTGGGTTTGTTATTGAAGAAAAAGAAAACCGAATCCCTTGCCCCCACATAAATAGAATAATTACCTGCACTGTCGGTAATGCTCATGGTACCACAGGTACAAATAACCTGTACGCCCATGACTACGTTTCGCTTGGTACTGTCGTATACTGTACCGCTGAGTTGAATTTGTGCAGCGCCGGTTTTGGCAAGCAGGAAAACAATGATATAAAGGGTAAGCTTTTTCAAAACTCCTGCAATGTTAGCAGCTTATTGTGTGAAATCAGATTGTTGCGGAAATTTTAGGAACGTTTTACGAAAGCAATTGCTCAATAACGTTGGAATAGTGCTGGTGCTCAAGCCCGTGAATACGTGCAGCAAGTGTATCAGGTGTATCACCAGGCTTTACTTCGCAGGTTGCCTGGAAAATAACAGCACCATGATCATACAACTCATCAACATAATGAATGCTGATGCCGCTTTCCTTTTCGTTGTTTGCAATAACGGCTGCATGCACAAAGTTTCCATACATGCCTTTACCACCATAGTTTGGTAATAACGCAGGATGAATATTAATGATCTGCTTTGGAAATGCTTTAATAAGTGCAGCAGGTACTTTCCATAGAAAACCAGCCAGCACAATAAAGTCAATACCGGCTTCTTTCAGCTCATCTGCATAAGCATTGCCACGAAAGAACTGTTCCTTTTCAATAATAAGTGTGGGAATATGATGTTCAGCTGCAATCTGCAAAACACCGGCTGTTGGTTTGTTGCTTACAATCAATGCAACAGTTACAGCTTCGTGTCCTTTAAAATGTTCAATGATCTTGCGTGCATTGCTTCCTGCACCCGATGCAAAAACGGCTATTCTCTTCATTGCCTGCAAAATTGTAACTTTCTCCAATGCAAAAGTTCATTCTTTTTTCTTTACTGTTGATTTCTTTTCGGCAACTTAAAGCACAGTACACTATTTGCAATGGCAAGTCGTACCCGGCATTAAGTTTTTCTGCTGCTGCCTTGCAGAAAATGAATACCGATCTGCAAACTGCCCGGATCAATTATGAACAGGACAGCAGTAATGCAGATCATATTATATGGTATGGCAGAAGACTGGCTTATCTCGGCCGTTATACCGAAGCTATCCAGCTCTTCAGTAAAGGAATCACACTTCATCCAACCGATGCAAGAATGTACCGCCACCGTGGACACCGTTATCTTACCACCCGTTGTTACGATAAGGCAATTGCCGATTTTGAAAAAGCTGCTGTTTTAATAAAGGGCAAACCCGATGAAACGGAGCCGGATGGCATGCCCAACGCCCAAAATATTCCTACCAGCAGTTTACAATCAAACATCTGGTATCACTTGGGGTTGGCTTATTTTTTAAAGAAAGAGTTTGCAAAAGCGGAAGCAGCTTATAGTGAATGTTTAAACGTGTCAGCTAATCCCGATATGTATGTGGCAACTGCCAACTGGTATTATCTGACATTACGAAAACTGGGTAAGGATAAAGAAGCGGCCGCACTTTTGGCAACCATCCAAAAAAATATGTCCCTGATAGAAAACAAGGATTACCTCACTATACTATTATTATATAAAGGAGAACAGCATGCCGATGAAATCCGGCAAAAACTGCTGACCGATCAGAATACCTTGTCAAATGCTACACTTGGTTTTGGGCTTGGGTATTATTATATACAGTTTGGAAAACCGGCTGAAGGTAAAGAACTGCTGCAAAAACTGACGCAAAGCACCCAGTGGGGCAGTTTTGCGTACATGGCTGCTGAAATGCAATTGGTCGAACAGTAGCTTTATCTGGGTTAAGAAGACTGATTTTTTTTGATGAAGCCCATGCGTTGCCCCATTTTTTTGAGGTAGCTGGTAAAAAAACGAAACTGGCCAAAGGGAACGCTCACAAGCAATACCATCATGGGCCAAAGAAGCGTAACGAGGATAATATATACAGGCACTGATAGCCAGGGGCTTTCAATCCCAAACACGGGCATAATGCGTTTGCCCAAAAAACCTGTGAGGCTGCCGCCGATGGCAAATGTGCATAAGATCAGCAGCAGCTGAAGCGGACCCACATTCCATTTTGTACGCAGTTTTTCAAACATCGCACAAAAATCGGGGGAAATCTTTGTTTGGCAACCACCACAATTGTAAAAAACAGAAGCACTGGAAATCATTCAGTTTTTTCAAGATGAATTGAAAGCTGAAGTATTTCCAAGCGATTCATTGTCAAGTCACAACTAAGTAAAATTTTTTTCGAAACTGTGGATATTATGTCAGTATCCTCCCCTATTTTTGCAGCCAGTAAAAAAGGATATTCTTCCTCATCACAACCGGTTCCAGAACGTTATGAATCAACCAAAATTACTACTCCGAAAGTCGTTCACACTATGTTTGGTTTTAGTTTCCCTGTTAATTGCCGACAAGTCATTAGCTCAGGATGGGAAAGCTTTGTTCCAGACAAACTGTGCCAGCTGTCATGCTGTAGGTAAAAAACTTACCGGTCCTGCATTGGCTGGTTTAGAAGAACGAGGCCCTTGGAGCGACCGCAAAAAACTGTATGCTTGGATTCATAACCCAGGTGCTTTTAAAGCAACAAATGAGTATGCCGCAAACTTGGTTAAAGAATACGGTGGTGTTTTGATGAGCAATTTTCCTGGTTTAAGCGAGCCAGAAATTGATGCTATCGTTACATATATTAATACAGAGGCAACAAAGAAACCTGAAGTACCACAAGGGCCAGTAGGTGAAGTGGCAGCTGAAGACAACTCTCTTCTCTTTGGTATTCTTGCGTTGGTGCTGGCTATTGTTGCCCTGATTCTTTTACAGATCAACAGCAACCTGAAAAAATTAACTGATGAGAAAGATGGTGTGGTGCGTGGTGAGCCTGTTCCTTTCTGGCGAAACAAGGCATACATGGCTACATTAACTATCCTCTTCTTTATTGTTGCCGGATATTTCTTTGCACAGGGAGCTATTGGTTTGGGTCGCCAAACAAACTATCAACCTGAGCAACCGATCTTCTACTCACATAAAGTACACGCAGGCATTAACCAGGTTAACTGTTTGTATTGCCACGGCAGTGCAATGGAAGGCAAACATGCCAACATTCCAAGTGTGAATGTTTGTATGAACTGTCACATGGCTGTTAACGAGTACAAAGGCGAAAAACTTTTCCGTGAAGATGGAAGTGAAGTAGACGGAACTGCAGAAATTCAGAAATTATATAAATACGCCGGTTGGGATCCTGCATCAAACAAATACACAGCACAGGGTAAACCAATTGAATGGATCAAAATTCATAACCTTCCCGACCACGTATATTTCAACCACTCACAACATACAAAGGCAGGTGGCGTACAATGCCAGACTTGTCATGGTGATATCCAGAAGATGGATGAAGTTTATCAGTTCAGCAATCTCAGCATGGGCTGGTGTATCAACTGTCACCGTGAAACAAGCGTGAAGTTCAAAGACAATGGCTTCTACAGCATGTACGAAAAGTTCCACAACGATATCAAGAACGGTAAAATGGATAGTGTGACCGTTGAAAAGATCGGTGGTACAGAATGTCAGAAATGTCACTATTAATAATTTGAACTGTTTGAAAGTGTGCTGATGCGTGATGGATCACATTTTCAGAAATTCAAATCCTCAAATTTTCAATTAGCTATCTAACAAAGCATATGAGCAAGAAAAAATATTGGCAAAGTTTCGGAGAGCTGAACAGCACGAAGGCATACCAGGAAGATGTGGCGAATGAGTTTAAAGAGGAATTGCCTTTTGAAATGGACGATAACGGAGCAAAAACTCCACGTCGTGATTTCTTAAAGTATCTGGGCTTCAGCACCGCTGCTGCAACACTTGCGGCCAGTTGTGAAATGCCTGTAAAAAAGGCCATTCCTTTCCTCAACAAGCCTGCTGATATTGTTCCCGGCGTTGCCAACTATTACGCCACTACATTCGTATTGGATGGTGATGCAGTACCGGTTATAGCAAAAGTGCGTGATGGCCGCCCTATTAAAATTGAAGGGAACGAACTCGGTTTTACAAAAGGAGGTACATCACAACGTGTACAAGCTTCTGTACTGAGTCTTTACGATACAGCACGTATCCGTTTCCCGATGGAAAAAACGGCTGAAGGGTTTAAAGAAGCTCCAACTTACGAAGCAGTTGACAAGAAAATTGCAGCCGCTTTAGCAAGTGCAGCCGGTAAACAAATTGTATTCTTAACATCTACTATCAACTCACCAACTGTGTTAGCAGTAATGGATGAGTTTAAAGCAAAATACCCTACGACCAAGCATGTTACATACGATGCCGTTTCTTACAGCGGTATCATCCAGGCAAGCGAAGCTTCTTATGGTAAAAAAGGCATTCCTTCTTACCACTTCGATGCAGCTGATGTAATTGTAAACTTTGGTGCTGATTTTCTCGGTACATGGTTGAACCCTGTTGATTTTGCAAAGCAATATGCAAGCAAGCGTAAGATCAACGAGAAGAACCCAACCATGAGCCGTCACTTCCAGTTCGAAAGCATGTACAGCATGACGGGTGCAAGTGCTGATGAACGTTACACACACAAACCAAGTGAACAGGGTGCTGTGTTATTGGCATTGTATGCAAAACTGGGCGGTGCTGTAACTGCTCCTGCTATTGAAGATAAACGCCTGGCTGCAGGTATTGATGCTGCTGCGAAAGAATTACTGGCAGCAGGTGGTAATGCACTGGTGGTTAGCGGAAGCAACGATGTAAATGCACAGATCATTGTAAATGCCATCAACGATAAAATTGGTGCGAACGGTAAAACCGTAAACTACGGTACCATGCTCAATTACCGTAAAGGTGTTGATGCTGAGTTTGAACAATTGGTGGCAGACCTGAACGCAGGTACTGTTGGTGCTTTGTTCATTCATGGTGCAAACCCTGTTTACACTTACCGTGACAGTAAGAAATTTGCTGATGGCCTCAAGAAAGTTGGTTTAACAGTATCGTTCAACGAACGTGAAGATGAAACAACTGAGCATTGCAAATTTGTTTTGCCCGATCATCATTATTTAGAAAGCTGGGGTGATGTTGAACCAAAAACAGGTTACCTCTCTTTCATTCAACCTACTATTCATCCGCTGTTTAAAACAAGAGCTTTCGCAACTTCTTTACTGAAGTGGAGCGGCAGCACTGTTGCGGATTACGAAACATATTTCAAAAACTACTGGATCAGCAAACTGGGCGGACAAACTGCATTTGACAAAGCATTGCAGGATGGTGTTATTGAACCCGGAGCTCCTGTTGTTGCCGGAGCAACATTCAATGCTGCTGTTGTAGCTGATGCTTCAGCAAAACTGGCTGCTGCTAAAAAAGGCGGTAAATACGAACTGGTGATCTACCAGAAAGTAAGTATTGGTGATGGTAAAATGGCCAACAACCCCTGGTTGCAGGAAATGCCTGATCCGCTTACACGTGCAACATGGGATAACTATGTGATCATTTCTCCTGCATTGCAGAAAGAATTGTTCCCTGATATGAACCTCGATACATACGAGGTGGAACCACCAAAGCCGGTTGTAACCGTAAAAGCTGGTGGTAAAGAAATTAAACTCCCGATCATTATTGTTCCAGGTACAAATGCCAATACAATTGCGATTGCTGTTGGTTACGGCCGCAGCGAAAAAGTTGGTCGTGCAGCAAAAGGATCTGGTCAAAACGTTTATCCTTTAGTGGGATCAAACGGTGCTACATACGAATACTCTGTTGCTGATGTAACTATTGCAACAACGGGCGAAATGTACGACATCGCACAAATGCAAACACACGGCCAGTACGATAACCGTACGGAAGTAGTGAAGGAAACAAGCATGGCCATCTTCAAAAAAGATCCAAAGCATTTCCTCAACGAACGTGAAGCGCATTTGAAACCTTATGGCGGTACGGCAGGTCTGGAAGAAAAAGGAACACTGTATCCTGTTTTCGACAAGCCGGGTATCAAATGGGGAATGAGTTTAGACCTGAACCTTTGTAACGGTTGTGGTGCCTGCGTGGTAGCATGTAGTGCAGAAAACAACGTTTCTGTTGTAGGTAAAAACCAGGTGGCGAAATACCATGATATGCATTGGTTGCGTATTGACCGTTACTTCAGCGGTGATGAGCAAAACCCTGATGTGGTGTTCCAGCCAATGATGTGCCAGCATTGTGATAACGCTCCTTGTGAGAACGTTTGTCCTGTGGCAGCTACTAACCACAGCAGTGAAGGTTTGAACCAAATGACGTATAACCGTTGTATCGGTACAAGGTATTGTGCCAACAACTGTCCTTATAAAGTTCGTCGCTTT
>JAACZX010000394.1 GCA_009996555.1 Chitinophagaceae bacterium
AAAATGATGTACAAGGTTTAGGCGAGCGCAGAAACGGAAACTGGATTACAGGAGTAAGTTTTGCTGATAATGCACGTTTAGGTAACCAGGGGCTGATGCCTGATAGTTTAAAGAATAATAAATCACACAACAAATATTATCTGCTTCCTTTTATTCTTGGAATAGTTGGTTTGGTATTTCAGTTTACCAAACGCAGTAAAGATGGGTTGATTGTTGGTTTATTATTCTTCTTTACAGGACTTGCGATTGTTTTGTATCTCAACCAGGCAGGTCCGCAGCCACGTGAGCGTGATTATGCGTACGTTGGAAGTTTTTATGCATTTGCGATATGGATTGGTTTAGCAGTGATTGGTTTTATTGAATTTGTAAAAAATGATTCGCAAGCACTGTTCAGAATGATTGGCTCAGGAGCTATTGTAACACTTTTTGTGATGTTAATCAGTTGCCTGTCGGGGTCTTTTACAGGCGCAATCAGTACTGCTTTTGTTTCCACTGCTTTGTTTGCAGGGTTTGTTGCTGCAACATATTATCTGCTGAGAGCGGTTTCCGGAAATGGTAAAAATGAAAAAGCAGTGGCGGTGGGAGCGGCTGTAATTTGTATGATTGCACCGTTACTCATGGCATCACAAAACTGGGATGATCATGACCGTAGCAAAAAAACAATTGCACCTGATCTTGCAACCAACTACCTCGAAAGCTGCGCACCCGGTGCTATTCTCTTTACAGTGGGTGATAATGATACTTATCCGTTGTGGTATGCACAGGAAGTAAAAGGTATCCGTCCGGATATACGTGTTATCAACACCAGCTTATTAGGTACCGATTGGTATATTAACCAGCTTCGTTATAAAATAAACGAAAGTGATCCGATTGATGTGATCTGGAGTGAAGAACAGATTGCAGGTGAAAAAAGAAATGTGGCTTATCATATTCCGCTTTCAAAAACCGATACAGGTTACTATGATCTTTACACCATGATGAAAGATCAGGTGGGCAGCGATGCAGAAAGTAAAATGTACCGTTCACAAGGTGGCGATATGTTGAACTATTTTTTCAGCAACCGTTTTACAGTTTCTGTTGATGAAAATTTTGTTCGTCAGAACGGAACAGTTACAGCTAAAGACAGTGTGGTGAAAGAGCTTCGTTTCCAGGTGGGCAAAACCTATCTGTTTAAAAACGATGCGGCTATTCTCAACATCATTGCTGCAAACAAATGGAAACGGCCGATCTACTTTACGCAACCATATTCACTTGGTTTTGATGAATACCTCCGTCAGGATGGTATGTCGTACCGCTTGGTACCTGTTGCCAACGCAAGAGGCACTGCCAATGTTGACTGGATGCTGGATAAAGTGTTGAACAAATTCAAATACGGTGGTGCAAATAAAGAGGGTGTGTATTATGACGAAGAGAACCGTCGCCACATGGTCGCCATCCGTAATGCACACACCATGCTTGCTATGAATTTGATAGCAGCAGGCCGTAAAGAAGAAGCCAGGAAAGTATTGCAACGTGCCGATCAGATGATCAAGGATAAAAACGTACCGTATGCGTTTGCATCACGTTATGGTAATGATCATAACGAAAAGAGTTTCTACTTTGCAATGACAGCATTGCAGGCTGGCGATATCGAATTGGGTAAACGTGTAATGGAATCGGTGAAAAAAGATCTGCAGCAGCAGATGGCCTTCTATGAATCATATATTACCGGCGAGGGTACAACTCCATCGGAATATGAATACCAGGTGGCCAAGCAGCTGATACAGGCTATTGATGCCGCAGTAAAAGAATATGTACAGGGAGTGAAACCCGGTGCAGATACACTGCAAAACAAAGAACTGCCGCAAACAATTAAGAATGCAGGCGATACGCAGAAATAAAAAAGAAACCCCGGCACACTGCCGGGGTTTTTCTTTTTAGTTCAAATTGTATTTACCTGACTCGTTGATGCAATTGAATTTATTTGCTTGCAGGCTCAGGTATATTGTTATTTATACGATACTCTCTTTCTAAGCTTTGCACCACTGATATAACATATTTAACAACCTTGGTGCTTTGCCTGTCAATTTGTTTACTTAAAGGCCGGTACATGCCACTTGATGCAATGGAAACCCGTTGAAAATTCTGCAAATCACTAATGTTGCTGCTAAGCGAAGGTTCAATGCCTGTTCTTGCGCTGGGGATATGCACCCAGCCAACCGGTACAGGAAACCCTGTGGCAATTAAGGTGGCAGCTGTGCCAATACCCACAATACTAATGGCAGTACCAACCAGGTTTTCTTTACGGCCAATAAATTTTACTCGGGCAACTTTTATATAACAATTGTTTG
>JAACZX010000731.1 GCA_009996555.1 Chitinophagaceae bacterium
TTTCCATGGTAATTTTTTAGAGTTTTTCAGCTGCTTTGGAACCGAGTTTATTAAGGGCTATTAAGCCGAGGAATAAAAGGAATATTGCGTAAATAAAATCCCAGATCAGTAATTCATAATTTGGATGTTGCTGTTCCATTAGCACTCTTCTTGCGTTGATAATAATACCAGCGATAGGATTCCCGTAGTCAAAGGAAGGCAAGGCTTCTTTAAATACTTTCAGACTATAGAAAATAGGGGATAAAAAAAACAGGAAGCTGGTGAACACCTGCCATATTTGCGAAATATCTTTTGCAATAATATAGATGTTGGAAAGGATGAGAGAAATGCCTAATGAAAGAATGAAAAGATTGATGAAAAGCGGAATAGACCAGAGCATATGTATAGATAAGCCAAGAGATTCCTTTTCAAGAAAACTATAAAACAAAATGAACATTACGAAATTAAAAAAGAACCCGATCGAATTGCTGAATAATGTTGAAATGTAAATTTCTAATTTATTCATGTTACTATATTCATACAAATACTTTTTTGTATTGAGAATTTGAATAGTTCCCGATGTAGATTCTACAAAAAAATTCCAGATGATTAAACCTATGAAAAGATATGAAGCGAAAGCTGGCACATCTGACTTTAGGATAAGTTTAAAAACAACATAGTAAATACAAATGTCCATTATAGGCTTTAACAATGCCCACAATAAACCCAATTTGTTTTCATAGTAGCGAAGCTTAAATTCAATCTTAGCCAGCAGCCAAAGGCGTTCAAGTTTATTGGATCCATAGAACCAGTCTCTAACAATTTTAAGAACCATTATATCTATTTTTTGAGCGTTTTATAAATTTTATAGGCCACTTGTTTGATGTACCTGTTTTTTTTCACAAGTTGTATGGCACCCAAAGCAAGTTTTCCTCTAATTGGTATTCTGTCAGTAAGATGATAGTCCAATGAGGGGTTGTCGTATAAAAAACCAACTCCGTTTGCCGTATTCAGATTTGTCAACTCCGTTGCGAATTCACCATATAATTCTTTGGAATTACCTGTGATGTACTGTGTCAGAATTTGTTTTTTCTCTTTGGTCATACTTCGTATCATCGATTTCCGATGTACCCGGTAATGGAAAAGCACTTCAGGTAATACAACTCCGTTCATTCCGTTCCTGATCATTGAAATAATGGAATAATAGTCTTCCCATCCTGTGAATGGCATGTTCGGATCATTTTTTCCTGCTGCAAGAAAACTTGTTTTTTTTACAACAATGCTGCTTGAATTGATTTGGTTGTGATAAAGAACCAAGGGTGGTTCAGGATTGAATGTTGGCCAAACTTTTGACGAACTGTCGAAGTACTTTGTCCAGCACCCTATAAAATGAACGTTTTGATATGCAGAAAGTGTACGAATTGCTTTTGAATAGTAATCCGGATCAATAAGATCATCAGCATCAAGAAAAGCAATGTAGTCTCCCGTTGCTTCTTCAGCTCCTTTGTTCCTGGCTGCACCAACTCCCTTGTTGTCTGTGTTGATTATTTTAATGCGGTTATCAGAGGTATACTTAGCAAGAGTATCAATACTCGTTTGCTCAGTGCTGCCATCATTAATAATGATAATCTCACGTAATGGGTAGGATGAGTTAAGGATTGAATTGATAGTATCTGGTAAAAATTTACCTGCATTATAATAAGGGATTACCACTGAAAGCGATGAAGATGCATTTTCTGTAACGACCTCGGTTGATTCAGTATTTGTAAGTGTTCTTGTAAATGGGAAAACAGGTGCTTTACTGTTACTGTTTAAACATGCAAGATCGATCACTTCTTTTTTTTGCAAATAAATGTTTTCATAGTTGAAGTATTCATCTGTTCGCTTGACTGCATTATCAGAAATTATCTGCAAATCTGCTTTATCGAGTTGCAGGATTTGGTTTAGTTTTTTCGAAAAAGATTCTTTCTGGTTGTGATCAAAAATGAAACCATCTATTCCATCTCTTACAATTTCCCGATGCCCACCTTGTTCAGAAACCAACACCAGTTTTCCCATTCCCATCATCTCTGCAACAACGTAAGGAAGATTGTCATTATTACTTGGAACGATAACCAGTTTCACTTTAGCTATCCGCTCTGCGATCTTACCTGGTTCAATTCTGTCTTCTAAGCGAAGTTTACCATTCTGAATGTAGGCTTTGTATTTTTTGCGAATTAATTCGCCCATCGTAATTCCCTCAGGGTGATATACAATATCCTGACCACCGATAAGGCAAAGCGATTCTGAAAATCCATTTGTCCACAACTCATCAAAATACTGCAACAGCTTCAATGCCCCTTTTTGCA
>JAACZX010000395.1 GCA_009996555.1 Chitinophagaceae bacterium
CATCAGCCTTATCGGTTTGTGCCGATACTGCTGAAAAAGAAGCAAGCATAATTAAACATATAACTAGTTTCCTGCACATTGGTTTGTAATCTCCCACAATAATAATGGATGCATCTGAAACGGCGTTCAACTGTTCCAGATCTTCCAGCTTTCTTCGGCCTGTATCACCAGCATGTCGCTCCCGTTTTTAATCGTTGCCCCCTGCTCTTCTGCCAGTTGCAGGAAAGCGGTTTTGGCGGGATTATAAACAAGATCGTAGCAAAGATGCTGCTGACTGATGTATTGATAGGGTAATGATGGTTTACTATGCACATTCGGTTGCATACCCAAGGGTGTAGTGTTGATAATTACCTGGTATTGCTGCATAACTGTTGCATCTACCTCATCGTAACTCAACAGATCATCCCTTTTTTTACGGGACACATATTTGTACGTTATACCCAGCTGTTTCAATACCCATACTACAGCCTTTGCAGCTCCGCCGGTACCTAATACCAATGCATGGCGGTGATGCTGCTGAAGAAATGGTTCAATTGATTGTTGAAAACCGAGTGTATCGGTATTAAAGCCTGTCAACTCTCCGTTTCTGATGCTGATGCAATTGCATGCGCCTATTTCTTTCACAGCAGCTGACTGATGATGCAGGTACGGTAAAACTTCTTCTTTATACGGAATGGTGACATTGATACCCTCAAGCCCGGCCACATTTTGCAGCAGCTGAGGAAACTGGTCAATAGAAGAAATGGGATACAGCTCATAATTACAATTGCTGATCCCTTCTTCTGAAAATTTTTCGGTGAAATACTTTTTTGAAAATGAATGACTCAACGGGTATCCTATCAAACCAAACTGTCGCATTATGCATTTTGTTTATCAAGGAACATGTGGAAAGTATCGCCACGTAAACCAAGACGCATTGTTTCCAGGGGAATCACTTCCGTTGGCGCAATATTTCCAAGGTTTACATTATGGCCCACAAGTTCAATAAAGTAAAGTTGCTGGGCTTTTTGCGGCGCTTCCCAAATGATCCTTTCTTCGGGTATCTGGGTAAGAATTTCCTGCACAAGACCTTCACGCACCTCGCCACTGCCACGATAGATACCCACATTACCGGCTTCACGTGCTTCAGCTATCACATACGTTGATCCGGCTTCCAGTTCGGCACGCATCAGTTCAATCCATTTATACGGCGGTATAATGTGTGCGGCATCTTTGCTGCCCACTTCGCTTAATACTGTACCGTGTTTGGTAAGTTTTTCAATATAACCGCATTTTTCAGCATGCGGAATTTCGATAGAGCCATCACTTACTTCCATGTACTTAATACCATAATCCTTGCAAACGCTGATGTAATCATCAAACTGGTTGCGTATAAGAAAAGCTTCAAACAAAGTGCCACCAAAGTAAACAGGAATATCATGTGCAGCGTATATCTCCAGCTTCTCTCTAAGCTTAGGTGTAACAAAAGAAGTTCCAAATCCAAGTTTCACAATGTCAACATGTGGTTCTGCTATACTCAGGAAGTTCTTTGTTTCCTCAATGCTCAGGCCCTTGTCCATCACCATTGTGATTCCGTGGGTACGTGGTTTCTGATTTCTCTCAGGTATCTGTGTAAGATTGAAATTCATTCGGGGTTCCGTTTTTTTTGAATCGTGGCAAAAATAGGGAAGGCACAGCAACCTGCAATTACAGATTTACTGACATCCATCACTCCTTTAAATTGATGCGGCTTAAATTGATCGAGTCCGTTTGTAGCGGGCAATAATATCCACCACCTGCGGATGCTGCAAAAGCTTTGGCTGCAACTCAATGAGTTTTTTAATGAGTTTGGGCGCTTTGGCCATAGCATATTCAAGCTGTGTAATGGCCTGCTTGGTTTTACCCTGTGCAAAAAAGATCGCAGCACGGTAAAAGATGAATACCGGTTTGCTGCCTGTGGTTTCGTAAGCAGCCAGCGCATATTCATCTGCATTATCCAGCATATCGGCTTTAAGCATACATTCAAGAATGGCACTCCAGCCCTTTACATTTTTTGGCCGGGATTTGATGACATTGGCATAATGCTCAATGGCGGTTTTGTATTCCCCTATTTCTACCAATGCCATACCCATTGCCAGGTTGTATTCCGGCTGCATCCGGTGAATGCGTAATGCCTGCTGCAATTGCTTGATACCGCTCTCATATTGCGCCTCATTAATGTAGGTGCAGGCGATCTTGTAATAGAGTTTGCTGTCATCGGGGTTCATGTGCGATGCCTTGCGGTAATGAAAACGGGCCTGTGCATATTGCCCCATCCTGTCGTAACAATAACCGATCGCTTCAT
>JAACZX010000396.1 GCA_009996555.1 Chitinophagaceae bacterium
TGAGCTGTTGTGCTTCCGTAATGGATGTGCTGATGGTGTAAAATCCACCGTTAAAGCGAATGTCTGTTTCAATAGCAGCAAGTGCTTCAGCTATCTGTTCTCTTGAAGCTGTTGTTTCAATTTCAATGATCGTACGTTCAGGTTTGTAATCTTCGGTTGTGGTATGATGGTTAATGCATGTTCCGTTTTTGATCATTAAAACAGTGTCGGCCACTTTTTCAACTTCATGAAGTTGTTGCGAACTGAGTATAATGCCCATCGGGTGGTTGGCCCATGCCGTCATATATTTCAGGTCGGTAAGAATTGTTTGCTGTGCTTTGATGTCAAGATTAGCAAGCGGTTCATCCAATATCAGTAGCTGTGGTTTTTGTAAAAGAATCCTTGCCAGTTCAAACCGTGTGCGGTAACCGCTGCTGATCTGGTTCCAGTTTAACGAAGCATAGTTGCTAAGGCTTAAACGCTCCAGCATAAAATCAACCATTACTTCATTGGCTTCGCCATGAATACCTGCAATTGATGCGCTGAAATGCAGGTTGTCTTTCAACATACCATACCAGCGTGGAATACGTTGCGGAATAAAAGCAACATAGCTTTTGATGTTGTAATAATCAGGTGTTTTTAATAGTGAATAATTGATAGAGCCACTATCAGGAAGCAGTTGCCCCGACAGGCAACGCAGCAATGTTGTTTTACCGTTTCCGTTTTCACCAACTACACCTAATATATCACCACTTGCAATTTGTAAACTGATGGGGTTTAGCCTGAATGCGCCTTTGTTATATTGCTTGGAAATGCTTGCAGCATTTAATAACGATGTGGCTGTTACATGTGTATCTTTTAGCAGTGCCGCTGCTTTTGTAAGTAAGCCTTCAGCCTTTGAAAAAAATCCTTCGCCTGGTTCTGCTGTTTCAGCTTTGTTGATGATGTTGTTCCATTCCCTGCTGAAGGCAGTTGCTTCTTTCATCAGCGACAGATCATTGGTATCATAACTAAGATCAAGCAACCGGCGTATGGCAAGTGAATAATCTTTGTGCCGGAGGTGTTCAGGTATTTCCTGTTGAATGGTATGCTGCATGCGTTGCTGGGATTTATGAGGGAAAATAACAAGATTTTCTGAGCATACCCCGTTAATTAAAAGATAAACAGCGTGAATTCCATTGGTTTAAAATGCAGCTTTTTCATTCCCGAATTTGAAACGAAGGATTTATCTTAACCGGATGAATGCAAACAAGCAAACCAACCTGTTCATCCTTCTGCTGGCAGTAATAAAATTTGCACTGCCTTTTTTTCTGCAGCATCCCGTTTACGAATTACACCGTGATGAGTTTCTTTACCTTGAGCAGGGGAAACATCTTGCATGGGGTTATATGGAAGTGCCTCCCATGCTTTCGTGGTTTGCCTGGCTTACACATTTGTTTGGCAGCAGTTTCTTTTGGGTAAAGTTCTGGCCTTCGTTGTTTGGTGCTTTTACATTGATCATTACCTGTAAAATAGTGCAGGAAATGGATGGTAAACTGTTTGCCATTTTTATTGCCGGGCTTTGCATAATGGTTACAGCATATCTGCGCTTGCACTTCCTGTTCCAGGCCAATTTTTTAGAAGTATTCTGGTGGGCTGCAAGTGCATATTTCATTATCCGCTATATAAATACAAATGCAGTAAAATACCTGTACCTGCTGGCTGTTGCATTTGGCTGTGCCTGGCTGAGTAAGAACTCGGTTACTTTTTTAATTCTTGGTTTTGCAGTGGCGTTGTTACTTACAAAACATCGTAAACTTTTTCTCAATAAACATTTATACTTCGCAGGATTATTGTCATTGTTCATTGCGCTACCTAACCTGCTCTGGCAATACAATCATAACTGGCCTTTACTGCATCACATGGAAGAGTTGCGGGAAACGCAATTAAAGTTTTTGAGCCCTGTTGATTTTTTACTGGGACAAGTAATGATGTACTTCACAGCTTTTTTTATTTGGGTATTGGGTTTGGTGTGGTTGTTCACTGCAAAAGGTAAACAGTACAGCATACTTGCGTGGATCTATTTTACGGTAATTGTTTTGCTCATCATCAGCAGTGGTAAAAATTATTATTCAATGGGGTTGTACCCAATGTTGTTTGCAGCAGGTGCTGTTGCTGTTGAACAATGGACAAGCATTCGGTTTAAATGGATACGGTTTGCAGCTGCCGGTATTATTCTTTTTTTCGCATGGGTTGTTATGCCTGTAGCCATGCCTTTGTGGGAGCCGGATAAGCTTGCTGCTTTTTATAAGGAAAAAGAAATTGATAAAACAGGCGCATTACGGTGGGAAGATCAGCG
>JAACZX010000732.1 GCA_009996555.1 Chitinophagaceae bacterium
CGATTCTGTTATTTTACAACAATTCATTGCCTGGCTATATTCCACCTGGTGCAGTTTATCGCCCCCAACATTCAGCTCCACTTTAAACGGATAAGATGAACGGTGTACATGCAGCAGATTTTCCATCATTACATGAACCGAAACAGAATCAACCGTTGAAGGCATAATGCTGTATGAAAGATTTTTCACTTCAGTGAGCGCATTGCCTATTGATGCATTTGCTTCTTTTATATACTCTACCCGCCCTGCTTCGTTGTTTACAGCAAGACTGAGATATAAACGGCTGGCTGCAAGCTCCTGTGCAATATTTTCATGCAGTTCTTTTGCAACAGAAAGATTGCCTTCGTCCTGCTCACGTATCAACTGGCTCACAGCCTGTTTGCCCATGCGGACCATTTCATTTGCACGCTGTTCAATTACTTTTGATTTCAAACGCAGCTCCAGCAATTTCGTTACCTGACCTGATAAAATTTCCAAGGCCCGTTCCTGCGCCGAAGTAAGCTTACGTGGCTTTGTATCGAGCACACAAATAGTTCCAAGATTTTGTCCTGTTGGAGAAACGATAGGTGCACCTGCATAAAAACGCACATTCATATCACCTGCAACAAAAGGATTGTCAAAAAAACGTTCATCTTTTGTTGCATCTTCCACCACCATCACATCATCCTGTAAAATTGCATGCGAACAAAAAGCAAAATCTCTGGTAGTTTCTTTTTCATCTACCCCTTGTTTCGATTTGAACCACTGCCGGTTTTTATCAAGCAGGGTAATTAATGATACAGGGCAGTTACAAATTTGTGCTGCCAGTTCCCGCAGTTCATCAAAGGATTCTTCCTCGGGGGTATCGAGCAAATCATATAATTGAAGATCCGCAAGCCTTATCTCTTCCGACTTGGGTAATGGGGCTATCAGCATAGTTCTCATCTTAGCACGTTGTGATTATACTGTTCACATACGCACGGTTTTACAAATGGGTTCTTTTCGTTCTGAACTTTTTCTGAAACTAAACAGTACTACTTAGTTTCTTTTTACAATTCTGTGTGGTCTTGGGTTTACTGTTGACTGTATATGCAAAACAGCAACAGTATATAGATGCAAAATTGATCAATTTACCTATCAACTGTTTGTTCAAAAAGACTGAATACGTGTATATTTTCCTCTACTAAGTACAAGCACTTAGCCCCTGTTGTAACTGTTCGACATTCAATGTGTTTCTTCATTTACAATACAATCAATACTGAAGACCTGGTAGTAAATACATTGTTTGTTTTTACGAAGCAGAATGGTTACCTTATTGAAGCAAACCGTTTTACAAACATCAAAAAATAATGTTATGCCTATTGTAAAAGTGATAGAAGTGATTGCTTCTTCAGAAAAAGGAGTTGATGATGCTATTCGCCAGGCTGTAGCCGAGGCATCTAAAACAGTACGGAATATTGATTCTGTTTATGTGCAGGATATTAAAGCGCATGTAAAAGACGGACAGGTATCTACTTTTGGCTGTGTCTGCAAAATATCATTCCGCATTGAATAATACAGCTGCTATTAAACGAAACGGGAAAGTAATTTTTACTTTCCCGTTTTTTTATGTTTCCATTTTACAGTTCATTATTCAACTTCCGTTGAATCTTCCGGCAGGTGATCATACTCACCTTTTAACGCATAATAACCAAAGATCACAAGCCCCACTGCAATAGGCGTAAAGATGCTGATGATAATGATCCATGGTATGGGCTTATTAATATCTTTTGTTCCGTTTGCATCAATATTGTTGATAGCAGCCAGCAAAAGCAGAATAAAAACAGCCGGCCCGGTAATCATCCATAAAATACCTGAATATCGTTTTACGTTGTTCATATATTAATCATTTACGTTTGGATCAATTTTATTATTGAGGTACAAAGCACCAATTACAAAACACAAAGCAGCCACAAGTATAGGATACCAAAGCCCCACCAGCGGATCCTGCGGATAGGTGGCAGTAAGCAACAAACCAATGAACGGCACAAGGCCACCAAACACACCGTTACCAATATGGTATGGCAGCGACATGGATGTGTACCTGATCTTTGTGGGAAACAGTTCAACTAAAAATGCTGCAATGGGTCCGTACACCATGGTTACATAAAGTATCAGCAGAAAAATGAGTGCTGTAAATTTCCGGTTACTTGTATTGGAAACATGCACGTTACTGTGTACTTCCTTTCCTTCAATTACAATACCATTACTCTTCAGTGTATCTTTTTTGGTAACGGTATACCATGCATCATCAGCAAAGTAAAGATTGGTAACAGCAATACGCAACGAATCGGGTGA
>JAACZX010000397.1 GCA_009996555.1 Chitinophagaceae bacterium
TTTGCATCCGGGTGCAGCGTATCGTCCAGCACCTGGTACTCAAGGCCAATAGCAGATCCGGCAGATTTTTCTGAAAGTGTTACAAAATATTTTACACCACTGTTTGCGCCGGGTGTCAGTTTAAATTCAAAGGAAAGATCAAAAGCTGCATACTGCGCATTAGTAACAATATCGCCACCGTTTGTTGATTCTTTTCCTTCAGCACCTGCAACGGCTAATACACCATTGCCAATTGCCCAGCCTTTTTCCGGAAATCCACTTCCTTTCGCACTGCGCCATCCTCTGTTTGTTTTTCCATCGAACAACAGATTCCAGCCATCTTTTTTTTCGTAGGCAGTTAATGTATTGGGAACAAAGTTGGCGACATACACATTTGCAGGAAACGCAGCAGGAACAAGATTTTTGGTTTTAATGCGAATGTTTTTAAAACAAACTTTTTTCCCGGCATTGTCGTTTGATTTGATGCCGTGCACCTGCAGACCAATAAATCCTTTTGCATCAATAGTATCCACCACATAAGCCATCGCTACACCATTCACCCATGTTTTCATTGTATTGCCAATGCATTCAATTTTATAGTGATTGTATTCTCCTGCCTTGTATGCATGTTGCGCACGGGCATTCAGTTGCATGGGATAAAGCCAATCTCTTCTTCCTTCATCATAAATGCCGCCCGTCCAACTGCGTGGAGTCGGATCTATTTCACACTGCCTGCCATACACTTTGCCATCACCATTATGACCTGCGGGATCAAAATGACTACGAGTTTGAATTCCCGCATTCCCTTCTTCGTCTTCCACCCACACATCAAGTTCCAACACAAAATCACCATACTCTTTTTCGGTAACCAAAAAAGTGTTTCGTGAATTCATAACAGTACGGCCAACGATCACAGCATTTTCTACAGTGTATTCTGCTTTACCGGCAAGTCGTTTCCAGCCACTGAGGTCCTTGCCATTAAAAAGATATTGCCAGTCGCTGCCGCTGCTTTTTGTTTGTGCAGATGATAAAAATCCAGCGATCAGAAAAAGAAGAAAGAACGAAAATGATTTCATATACAATTTGTAAAAAAAGAAACTCAAATGAATAATAGAGATTTAATGCTTAGCGTAACAATGCAGTTGCGCACCACAATACAGGAGCCTGCCCGTGTAAGTCGCCGATGTTGCGTTTACGATCGATATAATACTGGTGATCATTCTTTTTGTTGGTGCCTTCGCACACTTCAGTCATATCTCCATCCTTATTGATATACGTGATGAGCTTCAACCATGCTTTGCGTGCAGCCGGGGCATACGTTTTCGCATCTAGCCACCCATTTTTTACTCCTGTGATAAATGCAAACGTAAACATGCCGGTGCAGGATGTTTCTGCCCATGATGCCGGATCATCAATCAGCTGCAGCCACATTCCATCCTTTGCCTGGTATTTCAACAAAGAGGCCATCATCGTTTTGTAACCTTTCATAATGCGGTTATAATTGGGATTAGTTTTTGGTAGTGAACGCAGGAGCTCACTCATGCCTGCGGCCATCCATCCGTTACCACGTCCCCAAAAGAAAGGAACATCAGGCGCATGATAAAAAAGTCCATTGGGCATTTGCAATGAATCGAGATAAAGCACCATTTCTCTTGCTGCACGGTTGATATATGCTGTATCGCCTATTGCACGATAAGCCTGCGACTGCACAGCTGTGATCATAAACATATCATCAATCCACATTCTTGTCTGCCATGTCATTCCTTTATTGTAGTAATAATAAGATTCAGGCTTTACCCTTGGTCCTTCCGGCGGCCCCCATTGCTTATCAGCAATCATTTTTCCAAGCGTTAAATAACGCTGTTCTTTTGTTTGCAGATACAATTCAAGCGGAACAGAACCAAACACACAATAATCAACATGATCAGGTTTTGGAATTAAACTATCCCTGTTTCCAAACAATGGCTCAAAACGCTGAGCCAGCTGTTGCAGCAATTGTTTGTTACTTGTTTGTTTGGCAAATGTGAGTGCACCATACCACGTACATGTTTCCGGGTAGGTAATAACACGTGGAGGTGTGAGGCGATTGAAATTAGTATGCGGTGTTGCGATATAGCGATCGCTTACTTGTTTACCAACTTCCTGCGGCGATGTGCCTTTTGGCCAGTTTTTGAACGCAGTAATATCATTTGCTTTTTGCGCAACAACAATACCTGTAACGAATGTTGCGGCACTCATCAGCAGATATTTTATAAAAGACTTTTTCATATTCGGTTGTTTATTATTTCGTATGAATGATCGTTTACATTGGCAGCTTTAATAACCAATATTT
>JAACZX010000733.1 GCA_009996555.1 Chitinophagaceae bacterium
GCTTAGTACAATCGTCGGGAAAAAAGGGAAATATCACAGTTGTTGTAAAATCGGCAGGATTAAAAGATGCGGTGCTGACGCTTGAAACAGAGCAGGAATAGCCTGAAAGAGTGCTTCGGGAACGTTTCCGTAACTTTTTGCTCAATAGTAAAATCTTCCATCTTTATAGCAAAACCTTACATTTTTACGGCTTACGGTCAATGTACCTTTAGTTCATAGAATGTGATAAGTGGTTTCATTCATTTGTCCATTCAAAAAACGATTAAATGCTGTAGAAATGAATAGAAACTTGCTTGCATATACTTTTTCTGTCTCGCAAAAATTTTGCAAGCATTTTACTTCATCCTTTCATGTTTTTGTTAATAGCAGGGTATTAAGCCTGTTTATTGCGTTTGCAGTTACTGCTTCAGTAATGGCACAGCAAACTCCGGCAGATGCGGAAGCTGCTTATATAAAAACCATTACTGAACGCTCGGCAAAAATTGTAAATACACTTTCAATAACAGATTCGGCAAAATATAAAGAAGTGCTTGGCCTTCTTGTTAAACAATACAAAGGTATCAATACGATACACGAAGAAACTAAACTCGCTTTAGCAGCAATCAAACAGCAATCAATCACCGCTCAGGAATCTGCTCTTCAGGTACAAAAGCAGGAGGAGAAAAAAACTGCGCAGCTTCAGCAATTGCACAGTGCTTTTCTTGCCGGGTTACAAAAGAATCTCACTGAAGGGCAGATTGAGCTGGTGAAGGATGGCATGACGTACAGTGTATTAAACGTTACTTACACTGCCTACAAAGACATGATCCCAACCCTTACCGAAGAACAAAAAAAGAAAATTTACGATTGGCTCATTGAAGCAAGAGAGTTGGCGATGGATGGCGAATCATCCGATAAAAAACACGCCATCTTTGGAAAGTACAAAGGCCGCATTAATAATTATCTCTCAGCTGCCGGTTACGATCTCACCAAAGAAAGAGAAGAATGGAATAAACGATTGAAGGCAAAAAACGAATCTTCTAAATAAAGTCTACTGATTATTATCATCTTCAACCCAAAAAGCAAAATGCCATATAACATGAAGTATTTGCGACAACCAAAACTGCTGTTACTGACCTTGTTCTCAATTTTTACAGTAACATTATTTGCACAGGAAGTTACCATTAAAGGTACTGTTACAAACAAAGAAACAGGAGAACCTCTTGAAGGAGTAAGTGTAAAAGTGAAGAATTCAACACTTGGCACAACTACCGGCAAAGATGGAGTATTCATTTTGAAAGCTCCTTCTTCTGAATCAATTATCAGCCTCACTTATGTGGGCTTTGTTGTTTATGAACGAAAGGCAGGAGCCACAGGTTCAATTACTATTGAGATGGAAAAAAACAATGACCGTCTTGATGAAGTAGTGGTAATTGGTTATGGCACAAAAAAACGTGTAAACGTACAAGGTGCTGTGGCTACCGTTAAAGCAAAAGACATTGAAGACCTTCCGGTTGCCAACCTCGGCACTGCTTTGGTTAACCGTATTCCGGGTGTGAATGTTAGTTTTTCTTCGGGTAAACCGGGTTCAACTACCGATATCAACATTCGTAACTCCATTACTTTTCCGGGAACGGCTTCAGGTGTTACAACTCAGCCGTTGTATGTTATCGATGGTATTATTGTAAACCCTCAACCATGGGCACAATCAACCAATCCCGATTTTTTTGAAAACCTGGATGCGAGCCAGATTGAAGATATTACGTTTTTGAAAGATGCTTCTGCTGCCATTTATGGTGCTGCAGGTGCAAAAGGTGTTGTGTTAATTACAACAAAAAAGGGTAAAGCAGGTAAGCCTAAAATTTCCTATTCGGGTTATTTCGGTACTTCAACCGAAGCAGTTAAATCCCCAACCCTTAGTGCATACCAACATGCAAAATTGCTGAACACAGGTTATGAGCTAAATAACTCACCTGCCAATCAGCGTTTTTCTGATGCAGATCTTACACGTTTGGCAGCAATGCCTAATCAAAGCTGGTTTAATCAGCTTTGGCGCCCTGGTAAAGTAAACCGTCATACCATGAATATTTCAGGCGGTTCTGATAAAATTACCTTCTTCATGGGTGGTAGCTATTATAATGAAACCGGAAACTTTGGTGATATTGATGTAAAAAAATATAGTGTAAGAGGATCTATAACCGCTAAGATCATTGACGGGCTTACTGCAAATATGAATTTTGCAACAGATTTCAACCAGGAGTTTAGAAATACGTTACGTGCATCGAACAGTGAAACAGATGATCTGAATATTCGTGCATTGTATCTGACACCC
>JAACZX010000734.1 GCA_009996555.1 Chitinophagaceae bacterium
TTCAGCAACAGTTCGCCACTGCTTAAACCATTTTCCAAACGCACAATTTCAGGTTTGGTAATAACAGCGGGCTGGCGGTCTTTGCTGATCTCGAAACCCGAAGACAGCAGCGCCACCACATCGCCATTGGCTGCAAATGTTACATACATACCAAGGCTGGTAAGTACATCAATTAGCACCTGGCGCTTTGCATTTTTATCGGCCACATCGGCACGGTTACCCGTACCCGCTTTTACAAGCGCCGAACTGTAATTGTCAGCCGCTGTTTCCAATTGAGCCAGCGTGGGAGTGGGGGTGGGGAAATGGGCATTACCCGTCATACTGCTGATAATGCTGTGTGTTTTGCTTTCAAGAATACCATCAGGTACCCTGGCAAAATTGTTAATTACCTTCTTCATAACTTTTGGATTTTTAAGTTAAAAAATCCGTGAGCAGACAAGTGTTGTCTTTCACGGGTTGCGGCAACAAAACAAAAAAACGTTTTCGGTTTTTGCAAGAGGGGTAGTATCGTGTTTTTACCCTCTCTTGCACAAGTGAAAAAAAAGTATATATTGAATATATATAGCAGCTGTTTTTTGCCACACGCCATGAAAGTTTTGTTGCAAACACGCTGCGGAAAACACGCAACAAAGGTTAAAACCCACAAAAAATAATTGCCCGGCAGTACTGCTGTTGCTGCATTTTTTGAAGTTGTTGACAGGGTTTATCAAACAAACAATGCCGCTTGCAAAGAAGATAATGGATCTTGCACGCATAACAATGCTCATTGCAAAACAAACAAAGGCCATTGCAAACAAAACAATGCTTATTGCAAAACATGTAAAGGTTATTGAAAGACATGCAAAGTTTTTTTGCCCAACAAGCAAAGGCTATTGCAAGTGAAGCAAAAGGCTTTGCAAAAAAGATGAACAACTCTGCAAGGCAAGCAAAGAACAGCACATGCTCAGTTATGGGCGTTAGTAAGCGCTTATGGGTTAATTGTGCACAGTTATTGGTTTGTACGGCGCATAGAAGCAACCTTGCTGTTGCATGCAAACAAAAAAAGGGTTTTTAAACGCTTTGTGTTTTGGGAGATGTTGTGTATAATAGCGGACTGTACAGCCGGATGTGTTGGTTGTATTTGCGAAAGTTTTATTGAGGATAACAATATTTTAAACTAATTGAAAAGCAACATAATGCAAAAAAAAGCGAAAGTTTGGGGAGGTGATACTTTCGCATATTAATGCGTTGTATGCCATAACAAAACCTCAATGCGAACAGCTTTTACATTTATCATATTCGTTTTACTGACAACGACTTCTTTTGGACAGCTTCCGAAAAAAGCAATGAAAAAAATGGGACAGAACCCAATTGTTTTTTTAGACAGCGTAGAAAGCGAAATAAGTTCTTTGCAAACACTCAATCCATTTGACATTTCAAACATCAGTATCGTAAGACCTAAAAAAGCAAAGAAACTTTTAGGCGACAAAGGTGTAGACGGAGCCATTTATGTAACGACCGTAAAAGCAGCCAAGACTATTTACTGGAATTATCTCAATTCAAAGTCTGACGAGTATGGACGTATTTTCAATTCGCCTCAGGCTGACACCACTGCACAATACGTATTAAACGGTGAGGCTTTGTCTGACAGTGCTGCACCTGGAAGTTTGTTTCTTATTAACGACAAGAACTTTAAAACCATAAATATAATTGACAAACAAGACGGCAAATATTTGATGGACAATGTAATTCCCAAACGTTACATTGTAATCATTACTGCTAAACGACCCAAAAGACTTGTGAAAAAGAAGACCACGACATAGTTACGGAATACAACAGGCGGTTTGGCAATATGGCGGGTGACGAATAAATTCTCAGCTTTTTGGTCGCTAATCAGCTGTAGTTCCAGCCGACGAATAACGCCAAACATAATAACAAACAATGAGCTTTTGTATCTTTAATCAGCAAATGAAGCATCTTTTACTTTTTATTACTCTTTTTTCTACGCTGCTCTCTTGTTCGAGACCTGAGACAGTTTTTATCGATGATGTTGAACAATCAAAAGAACAATTTAAGAAACTATACTCTTCTGAAATATTTTCTTACACTGAGTATCTTCCGGGAACAGCACCTCAACGCTATTACAAGGGTAATGACACAACTGTAATTGTCGTTAAGACCAGGAAAGTTGAAACAAGCTTTCAAAAAGAAAGATTCGCATTATTAAATCGCTTACTTGACTCCGTAGACAATGGCGCAGATATACTAGTTGTTCAAGATGGAATATTGATGCAGAATTCTCAAAAACAATTAAGACTTCTTTC
>JAACZX010000735.1 GCA_009996555.1 Chitinophagaceae bacterium
CGACCAGCTACCTGCACATAATCCATACTCATATTCACCTGTGCAATAGGCGTCACTTTTGTTTTATCAAGATGACGGTAAGGAAAATGCTCCAGCAGATCACCGAATGTAAAAATGCTGAGTTCTTTCTTTAACAGATCGGCACGCAATGGCCCCACACCTTTCAGGTATTCAATGGGGCTGCTTAATATGGATGATGTTGTACTGATAAAATAAACCGTGAAATTATTGAAGAAACAGGTAGCAATGGCTCAGCGTTGTGCTTTTTCCCACAGCACCGATTGTTGACCGCCTGCGTAACGGGCCACACCTGCAAGCATTGCTGCATGCATGAACACAATATAAAACGGGATATTAAACAGAAATACAGAACGGTTATTTTTTGCCAGTTGCCAGCCTGTAAAAGCAAACAGGTAAAATGCAAGTTGTACAAACAACAGCCAGGTAAATACCAAAGAGTAACCGTTTACAACCAGCGCAATATTACTGAGCAAAAGCAGGAGGAATGCAGGCGCACAAAATACCCAGCGTAATACCCGGTGTGAAAAGAATTGGAACGCCAGTAATGGAAAACGAAACGGGTTGATTGCTTTCCCCAGCATAAATAGTGATTGAATACCACCTGCTGCTATCCGCACTTTTCGCTTCCACTCATCGGCTAATGATACAGATGCAGTTTCTGTGCTCACCGCATTGCCAGCATAATGTACTTTTTTGCCTTGCAGGTTTACATTAATAGATAGAAAAAAATCATCCGTAAACAATTCCTTTCTTAAAGCAAACAATTCGCCGGCTGCACCAATTACTGTATAAAAACCCGTTTCCTGCTGCTTCAGCCACGATTCATATTTCCAGTACAAGCCTTCACCTGAAACGGCTTTCCCTTTTTGACTCAGCACTTTTTTCTCTCCCGCCACTGCACCTGTTTCTTCATCTGCAAATGGGGCCGTTAATTGTTTCAATGCATCTTTTGCTAAACCTGTATTGGCATCTGTTAACACAATTACAGGGTGAATGGCATGTTCAACAGCCATATTAACAGCAGCAGCTTTTCCCCTTCGTTCAGCATTATGCAAAACCAGCACCCCGGGAAACGAAGATGCAATGGCCGCCGTTTGATCGGCAGAGCCATAGGCCGCCACAATAACCTGCAATTTGGATGAAGGATAATCGAGAGCAAGGGTGTTTGCCAGTTTTTCTGCAATTACTTTTTCTTCATTATACGCTGCAATGATCACAGAAACGGCAGGCTCATTTCCTGTAATTTGTTTTTTTGTTTTCGGTGAGGAAAATAGATACAACATTGCCGGGTAGCCAAGATAGGTATACACGATCACCCCTGCACAACAAAAGAATAGAACTACCCACATGTGCTAAAAATAAAAAGATTGAAGCAATCAGCCCTTCAATTTCTGAAGTAATTCAATGAAACAAATTTCGGTACATGTTTTGGAAGCTTTCGTTAACTTACAGTAACGAACGCTAAACGGAATTTACAGGAAAAACGATCTATCACTATGACGTCAATTTTACTTTTTATTTCTGTTCTGCAACTCAACGCTCATCCTTTGCCAGCGGCAACTGAATTGCCGACATCGCTCAAAGCACATGGAGCTGCCGACAGTATTTTTATCTTTTCTTTCCCTGTTTCATTAGAGTGGCATCCAAAAGAAAATGCTACAGCGTATAAACTGCACATACGCATTAATAAAGACAGTCTTGATACCATTGTCCGAAATAAACATTCTTTTGTGTTGCCGGAAAATCTGTTGAAGAAGGACAGCAGCGCAGCATTACTTGCATGGAATGTAAACCCTGTTGACAGTAAATCGGAGCCGGTTTCGTTTATAGCCATCATTCCGGCGGCAACAGACAAAGAAATTGTTGAACAGCAGCTAAAACAATTACGCAGCGCTTACAGTAAAGACCCGGTCATGCTTCGGTTGCTGGAAAAAGATCTTTTTGAACGATGGAAAGAACTGTATCAGCTGCACTAACGTATACCCATAGGCGAACGGGTGATACATCTTTAAACTTTTAGCTAAGAAAGATTAACGGTTAATTCTGTTGTCCCAGCATTTCACCTAAAATAGTGGGGATCTTTTCAAAGTCAGAGCTTTTGTCGAGAAAGTGTTCAGCCCCAAGCTCAATACATTTTTTACGGTAGCTGTCAAAAGCATGATTTGTGATCATCACTACTCTGCAGCCTGTATTTTTTTCCTTGATATAATTCAGGATATCAATACCGCTTTTGCCGGGCAGATTAATATCCAATAAAGCAATTTGGGGGTTGA
>JAACZX010000398.1 GCA_009996555.1 Chitinophagaceae bacterium
TTACTATTTAAACATTTATGGACTGAAGGCCGAGCATGCTTCCATGTTAACGCTTGTAGTGGGTTTAGTTGCTGCATTTGCATTTAATCCCATCATGGGTGCAATTGCAGACAGAACAAATTCTAAATGGGGGAAATTCCGTCCGTGGATCTTATGGACGGCCATACCACTTGGTGTTGTGTCATTACTGGCATTTAAAACACCCGACTTTGCCTACCAGGGAAAAGTAATTTACGCAGTCATCACTTACGCATTATTGTTGTTGCTGTATGCAGCTAATAATTTGCCTTACGGTGCATTGAGTGGTGTAATAACCGGCGATATGAAAGAACGCAACAGTTTGAGCTCTTATCGTTTTGTTGCGGTGATGTTCGCACAGTTCTTTGTGCAGGTGTTCATGTATAATTTTATTATTAAAGCTGGTGGAGGAACAGATGCAGAAGCAATGAAAATCGGCATTTCAAAAGTTATGACAGTGCTTGCCATTATCGGAACGCTGATGTTGATCATTTGCTTTCTTACAACAAAGGAACGGATCATTCCAAAGCCCGAACAAAAATCAAGTTTAAAAGAAGACCTCGGCGATTTGTTCAAAAATAAACCATGGGTCATCATTCTTACTGTTACCACATTAATATTTATCACACTTGCTTTAAAAGGTGGTTCTTATGTTTATTATTTTGAAAACTATGTTGACAAAGCAGAACTCACTGCGTTCTTAGAACCGTTTAAAAAGTTTCTGCCAACATTTGAAAATGATACATCATTAGGCTTAGGTGTGTTTAATGGCGGCGGTATTTTAGTTGGGTTAATTGGAATTATGATATCGCCATGGTTTGCTAACCGATGGGGTAAACGCAATGTATTCATTGCTTCATTGTTGATTGCAACCGTATTTATCATTCTGTTCTACTTCTTTCCGCCAAAATCAATCGCCATCATTTTTGCAGCGCAAATTTTACACGGCTTTTTCTACGGCATTAATACCCCTATTCTCTGGACAATGATCGCCGACGTTGCTGATTACAGTGAGTGGAAAAATAACCGCAGAGCTACTGCCATTATTTTTTCTGCGATGATGGTGGGATTAAAAGCCGGATTGAGTATTGGCAGTTCACTCGTATCATGGATCTTGGGAAAATATGGCTATATGCCACAAAGCACTGCCGTACAAACAGAAACAGCCATTAACGGAACAAAGATGCTGGTGAGTATTTATCCTGCTATTCCTTTTTTGCTTGCAATAGCACTCTTGTTCTTTTACGAGATCAATAAAAAAATGGAAGTACAGATTGAAGCAGATCTGAAACAACGACGTTCATAAATTTTCAACTTTCGTCAGACGCCTTCGTCGGACGGGACAAAACATAACTTATGCCAGAAGACAGTATTGATCATATCGACTTTGACGTATTAAACAGCAAAGCGATTTCTCAACCATTGGTGAAACATATTTACACAGCCGATCCATCGGCACATGTGTTCAATGGAAAAATTTATATCTATCCATCGCATGATGTGGATGCCGGTGATGCATTTGATGATCTCGGCAGTCATTTTGCTATGGAAGATTATCATGTGCTTTCAATGGATTCACCAACAAGTGAAGCGGTTGATAATGGTTGCGCATTGCATGTAAACGATGTGCCTTGGGCTGCAAAACAAATGTGGGCGCCTGATGCAAACGAAAAGGATGGCAAGTATTATCTCTTCTTCCCTGCCAAAGATCACGAAGGCATCTTCAGAATTGGTGTGGCAGTGAGTGATTCACCTGTTGGTCCGTTTACGCCACAACCCGAAGCAATCAAAGGAAGTTTCTCTATTGACCCTGCTGTGTATAAAGATGAAGATGGAAGTTATTACATGTACTTTGGTGGTATCTGGGGCGGACAATTACAACGTTGGCGCAACGGAACCTTCAATGCAGAACAACCCGAAAGTCCATTTGCATTTTTACCGGAAGCAAATGAACCGGCTTTGTGTGCAAAGGTTGCAAAGCTCACAGATGATTTGCTGGAATTTGCTGAAGCTCCAAAAGATGTGTTGATCACTGATGAAAATGGTGATCCGCTTTTACAAGGTGATGCGGACCGACGTTTTTTTGAAGCAAGCTGGATTCATAAATACAACGGCAAATATTATTTCTCTTACTCAACAGGCGATACGCATTATCTCTGTTATGCCATTGGCGATAATCCTTACGGTCCGTTCAAATATGCAGGGCGAATTTTAGAGCCTGTTGTAGGATGGACATCGCATCATTCTATCTGTGCATTCGGAGACAAATGGTAT
>JAACZX010000474.1 GCA_009996555.1 Chitinophagaceae bacterium
CACATTTTCTTTTGCACCAATTCTGTAAACAGCATCAATTGCGTACTGGTCAACTTTACGTTTTGGAGTACCAGCTACTTTTTCATTGATAGTGCGGCCTTTTGCGTTTTCATAAGTACCAAACAGTTCTAAGCCTTGGAATTTAACTAAACCGTTAAATTGAAGAGCGGTGATCTGGTTAGTAAAGTTAGGGCTGATGCGGCCTGAAGTAAAGTTGTCTTTTGCAGTTGCTGCAGCGCTTTCCATTACAAACCAGTAGTTGCTGCCGGTACGGTCGCCTGCATACAGTGTGCTGCGGCCTGAGCTGTTATTATGGTAAACAGAACCTGCAACTCTTACACGCAGATCGCTTGTAACTTGTTTATCGTAAGCCAGTTTACCAACTAAAGAAGGGTTACGTTTGTAAGTTTCAGTAGTACTGCCGGGTAATAATGGAGCTTGTGTACCACCGTTGATCAAACCATTGGTTACACTCACTGAACCAAGTAATCCGTTTTTACGAACAATCACTTCACCACCAACTTCTGTTGCAAATGCATCCATGATATAGTTTTCAATGAATGGGTTGTAGAGTGTTTGACCACCATCTGAACGACGGAACACCTGATCGCCATAGTTGATACCGAAGTGACCGATTTTCAGGGTAACCAGTTTAAAGATTTCATCCCAAGCTTTTCCTTTAAAAGGAACTTTATCGAACTGGATGTAACCACCTTTTACCCATGCTTCGTTGTGGTGACGTGCAGAAAGATAAGTAACGAGGTTAAGGGCAATACCATCTGCCAGCTGAACATCAATATTCAGGTTTGCCTGTGCCAGGTTGAAACCGGGTTTCAAACGGGGATACAAGGCAGGACTTCCTGCAGTATTAGAATGTTTCAGCGCCTGGAATTGTTGTGTAAAGCCTGCGCCGATGCGTACTTTCAATCCATCAAAAGAACTAACAGTGTCTTTTGGCGCTTCAAAAACATTGATACCAGATTGATCATAAGGGCGCCAGTTTTGAATTTTTGGCTGTTGGGCCTGCATTGCTAAAGGTGACAGGAGAAGTGCAACAGCAGCTACTTTTTTCAGACAGTTTGTAAGGAGAGGTTTCATATACTTTGTTTTAATTAAGTTAAAGAATTGAATGAATGTTTATTAAGCTTTTTTAAGAATTACATCGTAAGTAAGTGTTACTTCATCGCCCACTTTCATAGCACCCAGCATAAAGCTTGGAGGTTTAATACCGTGGTTGCTCATCAGGATCTTTTTTGTTCCTTTTACTTCCACATCACCGTTTGCTAATGTTTTAATGCGCAAGGTAAGATCAGTAGGTTTAGTTACACCTGCAATGGTAAGGTTACCGTTTATGTTCATAATTGTTTCTCCACCGCTTTGCTGAGTGCTCAGTACTTTTACAAATACGAAACTGATTTCAGGGAACTTGTCTGCTTTCAGCGTGCTGTGTGTACGTTCATCCATCAGATCAGAGTTTTTTGTGCTCTTTAATGATTTTGTTTGAACTTTTACGGTAGCTGAATTGATTTTATCATTAGCTGCAGTAAAATCACTGTTAATGACTACGTTGGTAGCTTTTGTGCTCCAATCGTGAACATTAGATGTACCGTTTATTGTTAACTGAAAAGATTTGGTGCTGTATTTAGTTTGTGCTATTGCAGCGCCTGCCAGGAAAAAAGTGGCGATTAACAGAAGAATTGATTGGCGTATCATAACCGTTGTTTTTAAATTGATGTTGTTAAATTGACATCACAAATATTGCACGGGTGGGGTTGCTGCAAAATGATCTAATACAGTGTTTTGAGTGACTGGTGTCACAGCTTAATCTGACCATTATCAGTGAATTAACTGACGGAAAACTAACTAAAAACGAGAACGCCTCCCACTGATGCAGAAGGCGTTATGCTATATTTAAGAGTATTCCTTTATTATTGCTCTGATAATTGCGTGTCTTTTTTTGTTACATGCAACTGATAGGTAGCCCCAACTTTTAACGCATAGTTTTCTTTTGCATGGCTCACGGGGAAATCAAAGCAGATGGGGTATTTGTATTCGTTGATGAGATCATGAATAATAGCATGCACTTTCTTACCAAAAGGACGTTCTGTATTTTGCATATCAGTAAACCCACCAATGATGAGCCCCGCAAGATCAGCAAGCTTGCCACTTCGCTTCATCTGGTGCAGCATACGGTCCACATTGTAATGCTGCTCACCTACATCTTCAAGAAATAAAATTTTTCCTTTTGTCTGCAGATCACTTTTTGTACCAATAAGGTGCGACAGCAATGCAAGGTTGCCACCCACTAATTCTGCTGTTACTTTTCCTTCATGGTTATAACGGTGATGTTTGCAGCTGTATGTTGCTTTTTTTCCTGCAAGTGCATCTTTTAGCGACTGTACATACTTGTTTTTATAGCCACCATCATTAAACGCTGCTGCCATTGGCGAATGCAGCGTAGCTATTTTATAGTTCCGGTTAATGTGGGCATGCAGGATCGTAATGTCGCTAAAGCCAATGATCCATTTGGGATTTTTTTTGAACGCAGTAAAATCAAGCCGATCAATGATGCGTCCCACACCATAACCTCCCCGTCCGCAGAGTATAGCTTTTATTTCAGGTGCATCCAGCATAGCCTGTAATTCATTCAGCCGTTCTTCATCGGTTCCGCTGAAATAGTTTTTTGATTTGCTGCCCAGTGTTTTTCCAAGGAGTACTTCGTAGCCCCATTGTTGTAATACAGTAACACAGGTTTGTGCTTTTTCTTTTGCCATATATCCGGCAGGACAGGTAATAGCAATGGTATCGCCGGGTTGTAAGTAAGGAGGATGTTTCATCTTTTAAATATATATTGTGCTAAATTGAAATATGGTTTATGTGTTCCTTCGTTTTGCAATTGTACCGCTTGCATTTTTCGGCTGGATCTTATTTCAGTTGTTTGTAAAGAAAAAACGTTTTCATGAATTGCAGAGTGATCTTTTAACGATCACTGCATTTCTGATTGTTTGGGGGTTGTTGATCTGGTTCATCAAATCATAGTTCGTGTAAAAAACTGCCTGTTGCTGATACTGATAACTTGTGTTTCATGCCGCATTTCAACGCATAGTTATTTTTCTGGTGGCCAACAGGAAAGTCAAAGCAAACGGGGTAATTGCAGTCAGGAATTTTTTCTTTTACAATTTCATACAGATTTTTACCAAACTCTTCCGCAGGGTCATCGCTGGATTTTATTTTAAAACCACCAACGATCAATCCGGCTAAGTGATCAAGCTTGCCGCTACGTTTTAAATTCCAGAACATACGGTCAATGCTGTACAGGTACTCACCGGTATCTTCAACAAACAAAATTTTATTGGTTGTACGTAAATCGCTTTTGCTGCCAGCAAGTGATTCAAGTGTTTTTAAATTACCGCCAACCAGTGTTCCTTCGGCCACACCTGTTTTGTTGTGTTCAGTTGCAGGTGCAGTATATTTCATCTTTACACCCTTTAATGCATCACGTATTGAAAGGATGGTTTCAACCTGTATCGGTTCAGCCTTGCTCCAATCGGATGGAAAACTGTTGCACATTTTTGAATGAATGGAAGCAAAACCATAATTGCGGTTAATATGGCTGTGCAGCACAGTAATGTCGCTGAAACCGATCATCCACTTGGGATGTGTTTTCATTTTTGAAAAATCAAGTTTATCAATAATACGCACAAAGCCATAACCGCCTCTTGCACAAAGAATGGCTTTGATCTGTTTGTCGTTGATCATTTGCTGAAAGTCGGCCGTCCGTTCTTCATCTGTTCCGCCAAATGTATAATTACGTTTGCCGATTGTATTTCCCACTTTTACTTTAAAACCCCAGCTTTCGATCTGTTGTATGGCAGGCAGAATTTCTTTTTCAGTAACATACCCTGCGGGAGAAGTAATGCCGATAATATCGCCTTCTTTTAAATACGGGGGAATAATACCTGCAGCATCAACTTCTTCATGCAGTCCTGCTGCCAGCGAAGGGATAGCTGCACTTACTGCTGCTAATGATGAAACAAATGTTTTACGGTTCATACTTAAAAATAAGAAATAGTAAACGCAGAAAATGTATATATTGAATACAAATAAAACAGCATGCGACCTGTTCTTGCCTTTCTCTTCATTTTTTTTATGCAAACCGTTTCTGCACAGGATACTTCTCTCTTTCAGCGAAAAGAATATCATTATGCAGAAGGTAAAACGCTGCCTTATCGTATTCTTTATCCAGAAAAGTATGACAGGAAAAAGAAGTATCCGCTTGTGCTTATGTTACATGGTGCAGGTGAAAGGGGAAACAATAATCAGGCACAATTGGTACATGGTGCAAAACTATTCCTTGATCCGGCCAACAGAAAAGATTTTCCTGCCATTGTGGTGTTTCCACAGTGTCCGTCCAATTCATTCTGGGCTTCGGTTAAAATTGATACAACCGTACGTCCATTTGGCATAAGCTTCGATTATACGCAGGAAGCAAACTGGCCTTTAACGGCGGCGAACGAATTGGTGCGGCGTATTTCGGCTGATGAATCTGTTGATCATTCCCGTATTTATGTTTCAGGGTTGTCGATGGGTGGCATGGGTACATTCGAAATGGTTTGCCGTTATCCTGATATGTTTGCTGCTGCGTTACCCATTTGTGGCGGTGCCGATCTTGCGAGTTACAGCAACTGGAAAGGCAAAACACCGTTCTGGATATTTCACGGAGAAGCCGATGTGGTGGTGAATGTAAAATTATCCCGTGAAGCAAACGATAAATTGAAAGAAATAAAAGCACCCGTAAAATATACTGAATACCCCGGCGTAAATCATAACAGCTGGGATAATGCATTTGCAGAGCCCGATTTTTTGAAGTGGATGTTTGCGCAGAAGAAGAAAAAATAAATTACTCTTCAATTCGTTTGGGCTATATGTGCAGGCATATCCTTTTCATCAATTTCTTCCTCATCACGGCTCTCGGTATTGCAGCCCAGGAACAGACCGATAGTGTTGTTTCGCATCACCACGATGAAGTTCATGATGCAAGGAGTATAGCGGCTGTTATTGGATATAACTATTATCACCGAAGTGCCTTGGAGCTTGGCCTTGGGTATTACAGGCATCAATTAAGCAGCCACGGTAATTTAGCTTACACCCTTTACGGTGCTGTTGAACTTGCAGCTTACAACAGCGGAACATTGGTAGTGCCAAAAGTTGGTGCGTGGGTAAATGCATCCGTAACAACGGTTGGTGTGAGTATACTTCAGTTCATGCATGGCAATGAGAAAAACCTGGTGCTTCGCCCCGAAGCCGGAATTGGGTTGTTGTTTTTCCGGATCTATTATGCCTATAACTGGACCATTATAAACAAAGCTTTTCAGCCAGTATCCCGGAATATGCTGGGCATTTCCCTCACGGTTCCGCTTAGCAGGCAGCTTTACAGTAAAAAGAAATAGCATTTTCTTGTTCCTTGATTAAGCGGTAAATTTGCCGACTTTCTGCCACAAAGGAGCTGAAATGGTCGTTGTGATCTTTGTGTCTTTGTGGGAAAACAAAAACAGAACATGAGTTTACCGAAACGATATTTAATTACGAGTGCGCTTCCTTATGCCAATGGTTTGAAACATGTGGGTCATTTGGCGGGTGCGTACATTCCGGCAGATATTTATGCCCGTTACCTGCGTGCGCAAAAGCGTGACGTGGTGTTTGTATGTGGCAGTGATGAACATGGAACCGCTATTCCCATACAGGCTACAAAAGAAGGCACAACGCCAAGAGCCATTATTGATAAGTACCATGAAGCGATGAAGCAGGATTTTGAAGACCTGGGTATGAGCTTTGATATTTATCACCGCACAAGTGAACCCATTCATCATGAAACGGCACAGGAGTTTTTTACTTACCTGCACGAGCGTGGTGAACTGGAAACAAAAGAAACCGAGCAGTATTTTGATGAAGAGGCTAAAACATTTTTGGCCGATCGTTATATAAAAGGTACTTGTCCGAACTGCGGCAGCGACCGTGCATTTGGTGATCAGTGTGAGAATTGCGGACGTACATTAAGTCCGGATGAGTTGATCAATCCCGTTAGTACACTCAGCGGTAAAGCGCCCATTAAAAAGAAAACATCGCATTGGTATTTGCCCTTGGGTAAGCACGAAGAATTTTTGCGTGAATGGATATTGAAAGAACACAAAGACGATTGGCGTGCAACAGTTGTTGGACAATGCAAAAGCTGGATCGAAGGTGGGTTGCAATCAAGGGCTGTAACACGTGATCTCGATTGGGGAATTAAAGTGCCAGCCTCCCTAAATCCCTCCAAAGGAGGGACTTCAGACTCCGATGAATCAGACAGTGCTTTTGATTATTTAACTGCTGATCCTGTTACTTATGGAAAGCTGAAAGAGTTTGTAAAAGAACATAGAAGTAATCCTACAGATGCTGAGATTGCCTTGTGGGAAATGTTGAGAGGAAAACAATTGGATGGATATAAATTCAGACGACAACATATTATCGCCAATTACATCGCTGATTTTGTTTGCTTGTCAGCAAAACTTATTATTGAGGTTGATGGTTTAATTCATCAAATACCAGAAAATAAATTAAGTGATGCAGAACGTACGAAAGAATTAAATAAAAATGGATTTCAAGTAATACGTTTTAATAATATTGAAGTTATTAACGAACGTGAACGTGTAGCAAATGAAATTCTTGCTGCTGTATCAAAACGGAAAGCTGAATTAGCGGCGGCTAAAATCCCTCCTTTGGAGGGTGGGGAGGCTGGAAAGGTTCTCTATGTATGGTTTGATGCGCCGATCGGTTATGTAAGCGCAACCAAGCAATGGGCTATCAATAATAATAAAGAATGGGAACCGTATTGGTACGATCAGGATACGAAGCTGGTGCATTTTATTGGTAAGGATAATATCGTTTTCCATTGCATCATCTTCCCGATCATGCTGAAGCTGCATGGAAATATTTTGCCGACCAATGTTCCTGCAAATGAATTTCTGAATCTTGAAGGTGATAAAATGAGTACCAGCCGTAACTGGAAACTCGACATGCGTGATTACATCAACGATTTTGTGAAGAAAGAGAATGGTGGTGGACAGGCAGTTGATATGCTCCGTTATTACTTAACACAAATTGCTCCTGAAACAAAAGACAGTGAGTTTATGTGGAAAGGTTTCCAGGATGCTGTGAACAGCGAACTGGGAAACATCTTCGGCAATTTTGTAAACCGTACATGGGTGTTGATGCACAAACTCTGCGGCGGAAAAGTGCCGAAGCTGCATGAAGATGTATTCGTGGAAGAAGATAAATGGATCATCACAGAAATTGAAGCTGCAAAAGCAAAAGTTGAAAATTTATTAGAAGAGTATAAGTTCCGTGAAGCGTTGTTTGAAGTAATTGATCTCAGCCGCAAGGGGAATCAGTACATGCAGAAGAAGGAGCCTTGGATTGTTGCCAAACAATTAGCCTCCCCAAACCCCTCCGAAGGAGGGGCTTCAAAACCCGCAGGAGTAACAGAACTTTCAGGTTCTCAGAACCCTCCTTTGGAGGGCAGGGAGGCTGCACAAAAAAACATTGATAACACAATGCATTTGTGTTTGCAGTTGAGTGCAAATCTTGCTATCCTCATCAACCCCTTCTTACCAAACACAGCAAAGAAAATGCTGGGCATGATGAAAGTGGTGGAGAAAATGCTTGATTGGGAAAATGCAGGCAAGCTGAAATTGCTGAGTGTTGGTTATGCGTTGCGAGCACCTGAACTGCTTTTCAGAAAAATAGAAGACGATGAAATAAAATATCAAGTAGAAAAATTGAAAGCAGGGCTGAAGAAGGCTGAAGGTGAAGGGCAAAAGGCAGAAGCTGAAAACCCTCAACCCTCAACCGTAAGCCTTAAACCTTCTATCCAGTTTGATGATTTCGCTAAGATCGATCTCAAAGTAGGGACCATTATTACTGCCGAAAAAGTAGAGAAAGCAGATAAGCTGTTGAAACTATCGGTTGATCTTGGTTTTGAAACAAGAACTATTGTAAGTGGTATTGCACTTCATTTCAAACCGGAAGAGATTGTTGGCAAACAGGTAGTGGTAGTAGCCAATCTTGCACCACGTAAAATGCGTGGTATTGAAAGCAACGGCATGATCCTAATGGCAGAAGATACAGAAGGCAAACTGCATTTTGTTGCACCTTCAACCGTGATCAACCCCGGCGCAGGCGTAAGCTAATTTTGCGAATTCAAAAAAAAGTTCGGTTATTGTTCATGTTTTAGAACCATAGCCGAACTTTTTACGTATAAGGCTGTTGTAGAGTACTGTGATAAAGAAATGGTCGGTGCAATTCTAAATTTGTTAAACAATAACATTCTTTGTTTTCTGCAGCCACATATAACGAAAGCGAACTAGTAAACCGTCTCACAAACGGCGATCAGCAGGCAATGTCTGAACTTTATGATCGTTTTTCAGGCGCCATACTTGGTGTCATCATGAAGATTATCACCGACCAGGCCATTGCAGAAGACGTATTGCAGGAAACGATGTTAAAGATCTGGAACAACATCAACAGTTTTGATACATCGAAGGGCCGTTTGTTTACCTGGATGATCAATATTGCACGGAACCAGGCCATTGATAAAACAAGATCGAAAGGATTTAAAAACAGTTCGCAAAACTCTTCGCTTGAAGATTCCGTATATGTGAGCGAAACAGTTCCTTCAGCAGGAGCAAGTGTTGATACAATGGATGTTCAAAACTGGCTTTTACACCTGCCCGAAGAAAACCGACAGTTAATGCGTCTTGCTTATTTCATGGGCTACACCCAGGAAGAAATAAGCAAGGAATTAAATATGCCGTTGGGAACAGTCAAAACCAAAATCAGGAATAGTTTAATTGTATTACGTAAAAAACTAAATGTAACCTGACGTGGATCTGAGTTGTATCATACAATCCGGTGACCTGGAACTTTATGTTCTTGGTATGCTTCCTCCCGACGAGGCCGGCAAGATAGAAGCTTTGTGTAAACTGTTTCCTGAAATTCAGCAAGAAGTAGATGCTATTGCTGCAACTTTTGAAGCAGGTGCCATGCAAATGGCTGTAACACCATCGGCTGATGTAAAAGAAAAATTAATGGCTTCGATTTCTGCAAAAACGGGAGTCGCTGTTGCACCTGAAAAAAATGGTTCACCTGTAAAAGTAGTGGAGATGAAACCTGTTGCGGAACAAAAATCATCTTTCAGCAAGTTTGCCATCGCCGCTTCATGGGGATTGTTTTTGTTGGCCGGTGCTTTTGCTGTGTATTTGTATAACGGTAATCAGCAATTGAAAACTGATGTTGCAACGTTGCAACAAAACGCAACTAAATCTGAGCAACAAATAGGTGAGCTTGCTAAGGAAGTTTCTTCTTACCAATTATATCGTCAGTTAAAGTCAGATCCTTCTCTTACAACAATAGCATTGGCTTCAGTTAAACCTAATGAGGATTTTCAAGCTGAAGTATTCTGGAATAAAACATCTGGAGAATTGTTTATTGATCCATCTTACCTGCCTCAAATACCAATTGGCAAACAGTATCAACTTTGGTTCCTCATTGATGGAAAACCAATAGATGCTGGTATGATTAGCCTAACCAATACGGCTTCGATCCAAAAAATGAAAGAATGCAAGGGCGCACAAATGTTTGCCATAACCGTTGAGAATGAAGGCGGCAGCCCAACTCCTACAATGGAACAGATGATTGTTGCAGGCAAGGTTGGTTAACTTTTTGAGCTACCATTATTTCCGTTAATTTCATTTCAAGTCTTTTGTGAAATAGCATTTAATGCTATCTTCGATGTAAATAGTTAGTTATGCAACTATTTTTTTAAAGCTTGAAATATGAAAAGAACAATTAAGAAAGTTGCCGTTTTAGGTAGTGGCGTAATGGGTAGTCGTATTGCCTGTCATTTTGCAGGAGTTGGTTTACAAACAATTTTATTGGATATGGTGCCGAAAGGTTTTGAAGAAAGCACCAAACCTGCAGAACGTAATAAGCTGGTGAATGATGCATTGGCTGCGGCCATCAAAAGCAACCCATCGCCTGTGTACACAAAAGATGTGGTAAAGAAAATTACAACCGGCAACTTCACCGATAACATGAAAGACATTGCTTCCTGCGATTGGGTGATTGAAGTGGTAGTGGAGCGTCTTGATATCAAACAACTCATTTTTGAACAGGTAGAAAAATACCGCAAGCCCGGTACACTGATCACTTCTAACACATCTGGTATTCCCATCAGCATGATGGCCGAAGGCAGAAGCGATGATTTCAAAAAACATTTCTGCGGCACACACTTTTTTAATCCGCCACG
>JAACZX010000399.1 GCA_009996555.1 Chitinophagaceae bacterium
TTCTTATCGTCTTTTAATTCAAGGTTGATGGTCTTTGTTTTTTGTCCATCATCTACACCGGTAAATTCAGCCTGTTCACTTTTTTTATCAAACACCTGTACTTTATCTACCACGCTTGCCCGAAGATTTTGTGTTACTACTGCAGGGTCATCACTGAAAAACTCTTCGCCATCCACTAGAATTTTTTCTACTTTTTGCCCCTGTGCAGTTATTTCACCTTTGGAGTTTACCTGCAAGCCGGGCAATCGTTTCAACAGCTCCTGTACATTGGCATTTTGTTCAACTTTAAAACTATCAGCCTTATACTCTGTGGTATCGCCTTTTATCCTAATGGCACTTACTTTCTGCTGCACTATAATTTCCTCCAGCAATTTTGTGCGGGGAATGATGGTAACAGTTTTGTTCAATGCTACATCAGCAGTAATATCCACTTCATCAACATACTCGGCATAACCGGGATAGCTGATCATAAAGATGTACTTGCCTTGTGGAATGTCCTTGATCTCAAAGTAGCCAGCATTATTCGTGCGTGCAAATTTGGTAAGAATAGAATCCTGCGAACGGATGAGGCTCACAACAGCGTTGTCCAGTTTCTTTCCGGAACTGGTATCTGTTATATAACCTGAAATTTTGTTTTGCTGACTATATGATTGGAAAGAGCAGAGAATGCCGATGCTGAGCAGCAGCAATAGTTTTGATACATGCATTGGTGTTGGTTATGGATGATTAAGGTTTGGTTTTGAAAGCGCTATATTAAATCTTTCTCAATTGAGATTTCCTATGAAAGATGTTAAAGTGTTATATTTCCATATAAATGGTTGCGTTTTTTTTATATCCGTGTAATTGTAAGGCCGTTTATTGCACACAATAACTCACTCAACGTGGAAAAGAAACAACAATACGAGGATTATCATTTTGTAGATACAACAAAACCAGTGTGGAACTATTCCCGTTTTGAAGGCGAGGATATTTCCAATTTTCAAAAAGGTACAAATTACCGGTGCGATGAACTGTTTGGTTCGCACCAAATGGAAGTATTGGGCACTGCCGGATATTATTTTGCTGTGTGGGCACCTAATGCCACATTCGTTTCGGTGTTTGGCGGTTTTAATAACTGGAACAAAGAAAGTCATCAGTTGTTTGTGCGGTTAGACAACTCCGGTATATGGGAAGGGTTTATTCCCGGTGTACCGCAAGGGGCATCTTATAAATATCATATTCATGGCCATGCTGGTCAGAAATTAGATAAAGGCGATCCCTATGCCAATTATTGGGAAGTGCGGCCAAACACGGCATCAAAAACCTGGCAGCTTGATTATGCCTGGCAGGATAATGCATGGATGGGAGTACGGAAAGATCATAACAAACTGGATGCACCATGGAGCGTGTATGAAGTACACCTCGCCAGCTGGATGCGGCCCGATAAGTATAATGAAGAGGTTTATCACTCATACGAATTTTTCCAGGACAAACTGGTGAATTATGTAAAAGAGCTCGGGTTTACACATGTAGAACTGATGCCCATTATGGAGCATCCGTTCGATGGCAGCTGGGGTTACCAGGGCGCAGGGTATTTTGCACCAACTTCACGCTATGGTACTCCACAGGAGTTTATGCAACTTGTCGATGCTTTTCACCGGGCAGGTATCGGCGTTCTGCTTGATTGGGTGCCATCTCACTTTCCCTACGATGCACACGGATTGTTTATGTTCGATGGAACGCATACCTATGAATATGCAGATATGCGCAAAGGCTATCACCCAGACTGGAACAGCTATATTTTTAATTACAAACGGGGCGAAGTAAAATCCTTTCTCATCAGCAGTGCTATGCACTGGTTCCGCAAGTATCATATTGATGGCATCAGGGTTGATGCAGTTTCATCTATGCTCAAGCTGAATTACTCACGCTCAGCAGGGCAGTGGGAGCCAAATGAGTTTGGCGGCGATGGTAACCTGGAAGCCATTGCTTTTATCAAAGACCTGAACGAAACGATTTTCCGTGATTTTCCCGATGTGCAAACAATTGCTGAGGAAGCAACTGATTGGCCCGGAGTAAGCAAACCCACTTTTGAAGACGGGCTGGGTTTTGGTATGAAGTGGATGATGGGTTGGATGCATGATACGTTGAAGTATTTTAAGCAGGATCCTGTTTATCGCCAGTATCAACAAGATCAATTCACTTTCAGTATGATGTATTATTATGACGAAAATTTTATGTTACCTCTTAGTCATGATGAAGTCGTACATGGCAAAAGCCCAATGCTGTATAAAATGCCGGGCGATGA
>JAACZX010000736.1 GCA_009996555.1 Chitinophagaceae bacterium
TCGGATTCATAACCCGAAGGTCGGCAGTTCAAGTCTGCTCTCCGGTACAAATACAGTCCCGCTTTTTGCGGGACTTTTTTATTGTTCAGGGCTGTCAGCTTCTTTACCAATCCCAACACCTGTCCCGGCCGAAACGCTTGCGATCTCGATCAGACCGAAGCGTCTGACTTTTCGCTCCAAGTCCTCATTCCACTTCGTTGCATTCCGGGCTTTCCGCTGCAATCCGGCAGCCGTTCATTTGTTCAATTCTGTTTAGCAAATATTCTGCTCACAACCAAACGCCAGGCTTTTTCTAAAGGCCACAACATCTTGCAAAACGTAAAAGCAAAAAAAGTATTGGCGTCGTAAAACAGTAAAGCCGCTTGGAAGCGGCTTTACTGTTTTGATATATAATTTTACCGGCATTATACTCAGGTACAAGAAGCCAACACACTTTGCTCACACCTCATTCTTACACCAGGCTTACTATTTTTATACTAGTACAAACTTGCGCTATACGGGGCCGCTTTTGCCCCTTTATGCCGCAATTACAACTTTATGCCGTATAAGTTCATTATTGCCGGAAAGGACATAGAGCGTACATCAAGCGTATATTAAGCGTATGTAAAGGCAGTATCAACTACCAGCAGTTTTTTTGTTCATTGGGGTTTCGAAGTTCCGTCCGCCCGGGGTCTCACCTCAGTCGACCCAGGGATTTTTGTTCATCAGGTTTAGATGGCTGTTCAGTTGAAACATCCTTTCCTGTTTTCTTTATCTTTCTTTTCTTGCACCAGACTTACTAAGTTTATAGACCCAACATACTTGCACCATTTTTTTTTCAAATGAGTCTTCGCACTTCAAAGGCGACGTCTGGCAGCGCCGACTCGCCGTGATCAAGGCATTAAAGCTAAGCTGTTTTCTTGTGCTTGTAAAGTCAATACCCTCCATTGCATTTAGTTGTAAGAACATAAATAACTTACTCTCATAGAAAGCTTACTTTCCGTCCGCCCGGGGTCTCACCTCAGTGGACCCCGGGATTTTTGTTCATCAGGTTTAGATGGCTGTTCAGTTGAAACATCCTTTCCTGTTTTCTTTATCTTTCTGAAGCAAACATTCACCAGCGGCAGTTTCTTCAAACGCTTTTTATTCATCGCCACATTCCACAGCCCTATCTGCACACCATGCAATTGCTTTGTTTTGTTGTAAAGGCCAATACTCACACCATGCTGTTCATCAATATCTGTCAATGCGCCTGTACTCAATCCTTTCAGTTCAAGCAACCGGCACACAAACACATTAAGCGTTACGCCCCTCACACGCCCTTTATCCTTTTGTGAAAACACACCATGCGGCGCCACAAAAAAACCATTCATCGTATCAGAAATGATCAGGCAGCCCGCACCAAACCCGTTGATCTTTTCAGCCAAAAGCACAAGGCCGCCAACAGCCACACCGTTCAGCAGTGTTCCTCCGCTGCCAAGTCCCCCAATACTCAGCCCGTTCATCTTTTCACTCACACTCGAAAGGCCTCCGATCTTGATGCCGTTACAAACAGTATCAAGTGCAAACAATGCACCAACAGCTACCCCGTTTACACGATACGATTTTGTTTTACCCGCCACCGTTAGCCCGTTGATGCGTTGCACATGCCGGTCCCATAAATTAAAGCGGAGACCATTGGTATTGTTGATGGGCCCGAAGGCAATTCCATGATGCTTCACACCTGCTAAAAAATAGTTTCGCTGTGCCTGCAAACAGGTGATCGCAAAACAAAAAACACATAAAAGAAAAATAACCCCGTATCGGTTCATAGCTGCTGTATTCATTTAAAGATACACGCAGCTTGCTGTGTCAACAAACACAACGTCTGTTAAAAAAAGGAAAGAAGCTTCCGGTAAACCGGGAAACAAAACATCTGCAGTCCCGTTACTGCTTCAACAGGTACTTCATAAAGGCGTTCACATTTTTATAACGGGTCCTGTTTACAGATAATGGCAGCTTCGGTATCATCATATTGTTCAATCTGCTTCAGCAATTCTTTCTTTAGCAGGGCTGTAATGTTTGCATACGCTTTCTCACCATACACATTCTTCATTTCATGCTTGTCTTTTTCAAGATCATACAGCTCCCAGTATTCAACACGTTTGTAAAACCGGATGAGTTTATACCTGCCTGTACGGATACCAAAATGTGGCGATACTGCATGCTCCCCGTTTTCGTAATAATGATAATAAAGCGTTTTCCGGCCCTTTTTCTGTTTGCCCGTAACAAGCGGCAGAAA
>JAACZX010000400.1 GCA_009996555.1 Chitinophagaceae bacterium
ATGTTATCAAGCATATAATTTCCCCGTTCTTTCAACTTTACAGAGCCATTGCTCATACCGGTTTTAAGACTGATGGTTACAGGCGTATTGTTACTGCTGTCAGTTGCCGTTTCAACACGTTTGATGGGAATGAGTTTCAGTTTATGAAAAATGATGGCACTATCATACTCCACCACCAGTTGAGGAAATGTAAATTCTGTTTGGGCGTTTGCTGAAAAAGCAAAACAAACGATGAAAAGAAAGAAGAGTCGGTTCATTTGCTGCGGTGAAGATAGGTAAATGAGCATTCTGTGTTTTGCTGTTTCGGCTGTTGGTTATTTAGGGATTATATTTGCGGCATGAGTGTACGAGTACGTTTTGCTCCCAGTCCCACGGGAGGTTTGCATTTAGGCGGTGTACGCACCGTGTTGTATAATTATTTGTTTGCAAAGCATCATGGCGGCGAGTTTGTGTTGCGGATTGAAGATACCGACCAGACCCGTTTTGTACCTGGTGCTGAAGAATATATTTTCAACTGTTTGGAGTGGTGTGGACTAACGCCCGATGAAAGCCCTGTGCATGGCGGCCCTTATGGTCCGTACAGGCAAAGTGAGCGCAAGGAAATGTACAGGCAGTATGCAGAAAAACTGGTGACAAACGGGTATGCTTATTATGCGTTTGACACAAAGGAAGAGCTGGAACAAATGCGTGAGCAATACAAAACAGAAGAGAATCCATCGCCGCAATACGATCATCGCATCCGCAGAAAAATGCGCAACAGCTTAACCTTAGCGGATGATGAAGTAAAAGCATTGCTTGAAAGTAACACCCCGCATGTGATCCGTATTAAGATGCCTGAGCATGATGTGGTGAGTTTTACAGATATGATTCGTGGTGAGGTGAGTTTCCAGACAGGATTGGTGGATGATAAAGTGTTATTGAAAGCCGATGGTATGCCCACATATCATCTTGCAGTAGTGGCAGATGATTATTTGATGAAGATCACACATGCATTTCGTGGTGAAGAATGGCTGCCCAGTGCACCTGTGCATCTGTTATTGTGGAAATATCTTGGGTGGGAAAGTTCAATGCCGCAATGGGCGCATCTTCCATTGATACTTGGGCCAAACGGTAAGCTTAGCAAACGTGACGGAGCTAAATACGGGTTCCCTGTTTTTGCCATGAACTGGACCGATCCTAAAATAAACGAGTTGACAGAAGGTTTCAGAGAAAGGGGCTTTTTGCCGGAAGCATTCATTAATATGCTTGCCGTGTTGGGATGGAACGATGGTACAGAAAAAGAACTGTACAGCTTGGATGAACTGATTGCCAGTTTTGATATTAAACGTGTACATAGTGCAGGTGCAAAATTCGATTTTGAAAAAGCAAAATGGTTCAACCAGGAATGGCTGAAAAGAAAAGACGTACAAAGTTTAAAGTACGACGTACGAACTGTGCTTGCGAACAATGGCATTGTTGCAGATGATGATGCATTACTGGAAAAAATAATTGAACTGGTAAAAGAACGTTGCACGTTGCTGCCCGATTTTGTGCAGCAGGCTGGTTTCTTTTTTAAAGCGCCTGAAACACTGGAGCTGGATGCAGTTAAGCCAAAGTGGAATGATGAGAAGAAACAATTCTTTACAGAATACATTGATGTGCTGAAAACAGTTAGCACCTGGGATATGTCATCTGTTGAAACTGCATTTAAAGAATTGGCAGCAGCAAAAAGCATAAAGCCCGGCGAATTACAATTGCCCATGCGTATTATGCTGGTGGGTGGAAAGTTTGGCCCGGCGGTATTTCAGATAGCTGAGATCATTGGCAAAGATGATACCGTGAAACGAATGGAATATGCTTTAAGTTTATTGTAAACTCATTGCAATAGTCATAAAAAAAGGAGGCCGCAGCCTCCTTTTTTTATTCTTCCGGTTTTGCAAACCAGCTTCGGTAAAGCCGTTTAAAGAATGGTTGTAATAAAACAAGAAACAGGATAATGCCGCCAACTTCTGCACACAGCAAAACAGTTTCTTTTGTTTCGAAATAACCCGGCGGATATTCTTTGGGGTAGCGGTACAGTTCGTCTTGCTCCTCATAATATACGAGGGCCAGGAACAGGGGAACTAAAAATGTAAAGAAGGTGGTTATATTCAATACAATGCCAGCCCATGTTGATCTTGTGTTGATCTTTGCTGCAAATAACGTGGCAATTAGAAAGAGAACATAATAAGCAATGCAAAGAACAAGCATGGTCTTTTGTCCGCTTGTGTGTGAAAAGG
>JAACZX010000737.1 GCA_009996555.1 Chitinophagaceae bacterium
ATGAAACCATTGAAGGTGTGCTGTTGAAGGGGGTGGAAAAACAGTTTTCAAAAGAACGTTTGCAGCCGTTTATGAAAGAAGGGCGATGGCTGGCGTTTGATGACAGTGTGCAGAATAATGAAATTGTGATCTCTGAATATACATCGCAACAGATCAATGCGAAAGTGGGCGATAAGATCCTTATTTATTTTATTGATAACAACACAACTGTTCCCCGTGTGCGGCCGGTTACCGTAAGTGGTATTTATAAAACCGGTATTGAAGAATACGATAAAACATTTGCCATTGTTGATATGAATCTCATCCGCCGGTTAAATGGCTGGAGCGATACACAGATCGGCGGTTACGAAATAACGTTGAATGATTACCGGAAAGATGAGCGTGTGAATAATGAACTGCTGGATGAATTGCCCGTGGTATGGTTCAGCACACCCATCCGGAACATCTATCCAAATATTTTCGACTGGCTTGCATTGCAAAGCACCAACAAAACGGTGATCCTGATCATTATGTGTATTGTAGCAGTGATCAATCTTATTTCCTGCCTGATCATTCTTGTGCTGGAACGTTCACGCATGATCGGGTTATTAAAAGCAACAGGCGCAACTAACGGGCAGGTGCAGGTGATCTTCTGGAACCAGGGGCTCATCATTACACTGGTAGGGATTACACTTGGTGTGGTGCTTGGTTTAGGTATTTGCTGGCTGCAGTTAACAACCGGTTTTATTAAGCTTGATGAATCGGCTTATTATGTTGCGAAAGCGCCTGTCAGAATTATCTGGTGGCAGGTGTTGCTGATCGTTGCCATTACGTTTGTTGTAAGCTTCATCATCCTTTTTATTCCTTCTTTGCTTGTGCGGAAATTAAGCCCGGTAAAAGCATTGAGGTTTGAATGATGATTTGTTGGCATGTGAGCAAGAATTAGGATATGTTTATTACCCCTATTTAGTACTAATACATAAATCTTGCTTTGAAATGAGAATATCTCACATAATAGCCCTGACAGTAGGGATAATTTTGATATTTAGCCTGCCATTTATTTTGAAAAGCAGTTTGTTTGAATTTGATAAAGATATTGATGCAAACAGATTTTCTCAATATGGTAGTTACATTGGAGGATTGCTTGGGGCTTCATTTGCTGGCCTAAGTTTTTTCATTCTTGTTCTTACCTACAGGGCACAGATTGAGGATGGAAAACGAAATCGGCAAAATGAAAACCTAAATCACATATATTCCCTATACAATAGTGTGCTTTCTGAAATAGATAGCTTGTCTCACAAAAATGCAAAGGGTGTTGAAGTATTCTATGTTATTGATTCGGAGTCTATCAAAAAGCCACAAGGTATTCTTGATCAATTAAATTCGATATTAGTTTCCTTTGATAACTTGATTAAACTTGCTAACAATACAGAATATATATCAGATGAAATAAAGGAATTGACATTAACGAGAATACATTTTCAGTACTATTCAAAAATCATTTGGCCAGTTAATGCGAAAATAGGATCTGAAATTAGAAAAGAACTGTCTGCTACTCATGATAATGCAAAATATTATTTTGAGTGCTATGATCGACTTTCAGTACAAACTATTAAATACTTGAATGGTCGAAGTTTGACGAGTGATAATTTGCGTGATGCTATTAAAGTAAAACAAGCTTGATAGAATCAAAGCTTACTTATAAATAAAAAAAACCGCCTTTAATAAAGGCGGTTTTTTTTATAGTCGTTCAAATTTGTATTAAACCAGATCAAAACGATCAAGGTTCATCACTTTGTTCCATGCTGCAACAAAGTCGTGTACAAACTTTTCTTTACCATCTTCGCAGGCATATACTTCTGCAATACCACGCAACTCAGAGTTTGAACCAAAGATCAGATCAACACGTGTTGCGGTCCATTTCAGATCACCTGTTGCACGATCGGTACCAAAGAAACCTTGTTGTACAGGGTCAGCTGCTTTCCAGGTTGTGCCAAAGTCGAGCAGGTTTGCAAAGAAATCATTGCTGAGTACACCTGGCTTGTTGGTGAACACACCGTGTTTTGAACCATCAAAGTTGGTATCAAGCACACGCATACCACCAACCAATACTGTCAGCTCAGGAGCTGTAAGCGTCAGCAGTTGTGCTTTATCTACAAGCAATTCCTCTGCAGTAGCAGTTTGTGAAATTGCTTTCAGGTAATTACGGAAACCATCAGCTACCGGTTCAAGCACAGCAAATGATTCAACATCTGTTTGCTCCTGCGATGCATCTGT
>JAACZX010000401.1 GCA_009996555.1 Chitinophagaceae bacterium
GTGTATTACGGAACTGTTCTTCGCTTGCTTTCAATTTCTGTTCAGAAACTTTACGGAGAGTTACATCCCTGAAATTGGCCACCACCGCATTAATACCATCTACATGCAGCAGGCTGGTGAGTGTTCCTTCACACCAATAGAAATGGCCGGTTGCGTGTTGTACACGTGCAATAAATTCTACAGGCTGGCCCGGGTTTTTTAATGCTTCTGCAAAATTTGCCTGCATAATCGGCAGGTCATCTGGGTGTGCAAGACCTATTGCAAACTCATCGGTTGTGTAACCCGTAATGCGGTATGCTGCCGGGCTTCTGTAAATAAGGTTGGAATGCTCATCAGTGAGGGCAATACCTTCTGCACTGTGTTCAATCAATAAACGGAAACGTTTTTCACTTTGTGAAAGTTCATAGCTGCGTTCCCTGATTCTTTCTTCAAGATAAATGTTTGACAGGCGTAATTGCTCTTCAAGATTTTTCCGCAGGCTGATGTCTTTAATAATGAACACAAGTGAGGTAAGATTGCCGTCTTCATCTTTTACTGCATTTGCTGTAACATCGCCAGTAAACGAATGACCATTTTTATGGTAGTATTGTTTTTCGCCTTTCCAGCTTCCGTATTCATTAATGGCGTTTTCCATATCGTCAAACTCCGCAGATAAAAACCTGATCATACCCAACTCGAGTGCCGTTTTTCCAATGGCTTCTTCTTTTGTGTAACCCAGTAGTTTTTCTGATCCTTCGTTCCAGCTGATGAAGCGTTTATCCATTCCCCGAGACATGATGGCATCTGATGAATGCTCTACCAAGGTTGCAAGATGGCGCAACTGTGCACTCAATTCTTTCTGAAGCGTGATGTCAACATTTACAACTACATAACCGGTTATGATTCCTTTTTCGTTACGGATGGTGGTGGAAGATGAACGTACATATACCGTTTTGCCCGCTTTGGTGAGGCGTTTTATTTCACCCGTCCAGTAATCTGTTTTTGAAATTTCTTCCAGTACTTTACTTAATTCATTATTGCTGATAACTGTTTGCAGCAATACATTGGAATCTTTACCAATTGCTTCCTGCCTGCTGTAGCCATATAAATATGCTGCGCCTTTGTTCCAGCTGGTGATCTTCCTGTTTGCATCAACAACGTAAATAGCATCGTGTGCTTCGTTCAGTTGTTTGTTAAGGAGTTCCAGTTCATGATTGGTTTCTTTTCTTCGCCTGATCTCATTGCGGATATTATAGAGAAAAGCAATGGCCAGTACCAGCATGCCTAATAAAATACCATACAGGATGAGGTTTAAATTAAACAGCTTTTGATTTCTTGCTGCTTTTTTTTGCTGCAGTGCCGATAACTCAAGAGCTTCAAGCCTGTTGCCCAGCTCCATAATTTTATCGCTGTACAGTTTTCCCTGTCCACTTTCAACCAGCTGCATGGCAGCAGCTAAACCTTCCTCCATTCTTGTGGTAACGGTGAGCCTGGAATAGTCAATGCGTTTACGGATGTAAAATTCAAGTGAGTCGAGATGTTGCTTGTGTGTGTTGCTGTTTGCAAGCAGTTGCCTGAGCGTTGTGAGTTGTGTATGAAAATCTTTTTCGGCACGGTGCAGGGGTTCCAGAAATTTTTGCTGGCCGGTAATAATAAAGCCACGTGAACCTGTTTCGTTTTCGTATGCCAGCAGTACCATTTTTTTCAGCTGCAACAATACTTTTTCTGTGTGCGAAACAGACTGTGACGCCTCCTTTACATTGTTTGACTGGCGGATGCTGGTGTACAGCACTACAGCAAGGCTTGCGAGCAGTACCACCGTTAGCAAAGACAGTGTTCTGGTTACCGATAGTTTGATCATAGTTATACAACATGGCAGCATGCAATGCCTGCCTGTTTGGGTTTTCAAATAGTATCAACAACCAACTGTTTCCTGTTTATTCCTTACAACTGCCGAAGCTGCTGGAAGAGTTGCAGATGTACAGCCGGTTAGTACATGGTTTGCAATGATTATTGAATTTAATAATTTTTAAAGGAAACAGCTAAAAGATTAAACAAAAAATGAGGGGTGGTAAGTTTGCAGGGGATAGTGAAAACTTTGCCAAACGATTGCAAAAGGAATAATTACATAATTGTAAACTACCCCGGAGAAGGCCGCAACTTTTATGAAAGAAGCGGCCGTATTGCATGAAATATCCTATTTTTGCTCATCAACTAAACATGCAACGCTTCAAACTCAATTGAGGCGTTGTTATTTTTTTGTATAACCTAAAGCA
>JAACZX010000738.1 GCA_009996555.1 Chitinophagaceae bacterium
AAACTAAAAACCACAAACATTCTTCCCTACATCATCATCTTATAGATCATTTCTTTCAGTAGTGATCCGTCTTCCGTTCCCACATCGCCCACACCTACGCTGCGTAAATTGTAATGATGCATCAGCAACAGTGCCGATTGCACCCCTTCGTAACCGTACGCATTGGCGGTGGCTTTATAGTCTTTCAAAAACCAGGCATTGATGCCCGTTTGAGCAGCTACAGCTTTATCATCGCCCTGCACGCCAAAGAGCATAAATACTTTGGAGAAATAACTGTAGAGCGATGGTAACACAAGTTGTATAGGAGCTGCTTTGGGGTTGCCTTCAAAATATTGAACGATCTGCAATGCCTTGGCTAAGTTTTTTTTACCAACAGCATTCTGCAGTTCAAACACATTGTATTCTTTACTGATGCCGACAAAGTTTTCAATATCATCTTCATTAATGCTGGTGCGGCTGCCAAGGTTAAGGATCACTTTATCCACTTCGTTGGCAATGCGGCTGAGGTCGTTGCCAATATGATCTACCAACAGGTGAACAGCTTTTTGTGTGGGCTGGTATCCTTTCTTTTCAATAAACTCCTGTGTCCATGCAGGTAGTTCATTGTCGTACATTTTTTTTGTACTGATGATCTCGCCTTTTTCTTTCAGCAGCTTGGCAAGTTTGCTGCGGCCATCTACTTTCTTTTCTTTGTGCGCCACCACAAAAATGGTTGAAGGCAACGGGTGGCTGATGTAGTGTTCAAACTTATCCAGGTCTTTCATTTGCTGAGCCTCTTTCAATATCACTACCTGTTTTTCTGAAAACATGGGGTAACGCATACAGGCATTCACCACATCGCTCCATGCAGCATCTTTACCATAAAAAACAGAAAGATTAAAACCGGCTTCAGCTTCACTGAGTATTTTATGTTCAGCCACATCAACCAACTGATCAATATAAAAATCTTCTTCCCCTTCAAACCAATACACCGGTTTAAAGTTTTTCTTTTTCCAGTCGTTCAGAATTTTATCTACACTCATTACTTAGGTATGGCATACCTGTGCGGCATGCTTGATGATTAATCAAAATGTGAATAGGTATGCCATACCTATTCAGTGCCCTTATCCTGCAATAAAAATATTTTCAGGTGGCAGCAAAGGTAATTGTTGAAACCGAAGAAAAATCTGGGCGACAGCTACCACATCTTTCTGGCAATAGGCCGTAATGCGTGGAAGGTCATGATCGTTGTAATAAATATCTTTTACCATGCTTCCATCAATACCGTCTTTGGGAGTATCAATACCAAGGCAATTGGCGAGCAGGTTTAGTGATGTGTAATTTTTGTAATCGCCAAATTTCCATAACTGCATGGTGTCAATAAGATTTGTTTCCCACGGCTTTTTACCGCTGAACTGAAGAAAAGCAGGAAGCGGCAATCCGTTAATCAACATGCGCCTGCTGATATACGGAATATCAAATTCTTTAATATTATGCCCGGCAAAATGCATGGCTGGATTGGCTTTATAAAACTTATCAACTGCTTCGGTAAAACGGGCTAACAATTGTTGCTCATCATTTCCTGCATACGACTTTAAACGAAAGCATTGGCGATTGCCTTTATCGGTATAAAAATAGCCGGTACTTATGCAGATTATTTTGCCAAATTCAGCCTGAATACCGGCTCTTTGTGCATACATTTCAGGAGCCGAAAAATTTTCTGGCATGGTTTTGGAAATTTTGTCTGCCCAGAGAACTTTCCATAGTTCCGGCAGCTCTTCAAACGAAGCAAATTGTGGTACTGTTTCGATATCGAGTACCAGGATGTGATCGGGTTGAATGTGTTGTTGGTTAGCCATGAGCTAAAAATAAATTTTAAAAACTAAAAAATCAAACAGTATGTCGTATTCAAACTATCCTTCCGCAGCTCCGCAGGATAATCCGCCTAGTGCACCCAAAAACAGTAACCGTGGCCTTATCTATGGTTTATTAATTGCAGCTTTACTTGGTACTTGGGGATATATCATCTGGGACAAATCAAAAAGCAAAGAAGTAACTACACAGTTACAAGCTCAATTGAGCACAAGCGACAGCAGCAAATCTGCTATTCAGGGCGAATATAATTCAGCATTGCAACGTCTGGACGAATTGACCAGCATGAATGCAAGTATGGACAGCCTTGTAAAAACAAAAGACAGCGAAATCGGCAATATGAAGAAGCGTATTCAAACGCTCCTGAACAAGCAGAATAAAACAGCTGCTGATCTTGCTGAA
>JAACZX010000402.1 GCA_009996555.1 Chitinophagaceae bacterium
GCAGTGTATACCTTCATGAAAAAAGATTTAGGTCATGTGCATGCTGTGAAATACAGTGGTAACACATTCCTGTTTGTGTGCGCAGGCATTGGTGCTGTTATTGGTTTTTATAACGGCTTTATTGGTCCCGGTACAGGCAGTCTGCTTGTGTTTGCATTTGTAAGTGTGGCAGGATTGAATTTTCTGCATGCATCAGCTTCCTCAAAAATCATCAATGCCATTGCCGATGTGGCATCACTTATTGGTTTCTTGCTCAATGGGGCTGTAGTGTTTAAGATTGCTCTGCCCATGATGGCGTTTAACATGCTGGGTGCATACATTGGCAGCAAAACAGCAATACTGAAAGGCAATGTATTTATCCGTTATGTTTTTCTTCTTGTAATAAGCATCCTCATCATCCGGTTGGGAAGAGATGTGCTGCTGGCATGGAATCAATAGCCGCCGGGAATTTTTTACACAGCAGCAGTAACGGTTCATCAGTTGGTTAACAAGGCACTGTTGTTTATAAGAAAACCCGTTCTGCAAAAAAGCAAAACGGGTTTGTCAGTAATAAGAAAAAGATGTTATTGTTTCGGGCCATCGGCCGCTTCACTTACTGCAGCCCAGGTTTCCACATCATGTTTTAATTCTTCTATTTTAGCCCTTGCACCTTTTACGGCAGCAGCACCCAGCAGCAAACGCAATGGTGGCTGTTCTGTTTCTGTAACATTGATCATTGCTTTGGCAGCAAGCACCGGATCGCCGGGCTGGTTGCCACTGTATCCACGGATGCTTGATTGATTATGCCCGGCAGTGTCAGCATAGTCTTCAATTTTTACCACGGTATCTTTTGCTGAACGGCCAGCCCAATCGGTACGGAAACCACTTGGTGCAATAATGGTGACTTTAATACCAAGTGGCGCCACTTCCTTGCTTAACGCTTCGCTGAAACCATCCACTGCATATTTCGTGGCATTGTAAAATCCAATGCCGGGAAACGAACGTAAACCGCCAATAGATGAAATATTGAGGATATGACCGCTTCTGCGTTTACGCATGTGCGGTAGTACTTCCTGTGTCATCTTTGCCAGGCCAAATACATTGATCTCAAACATGCGGCGCACTTCTGCCTCTTCACTTTCTTCTATAGCAGCAAAATAACCAATGCCTGCATTGTTTACCAGTACATCAATTTGTCCGAAATGATCAATAGCCGTTTTTACTGCAGCTGTTACCTGCGCTGTATCTGTAACATCTAATTTTACTGCAAGAGCGTTTTCAGGATTTGCCGCCACAATATCCTGCACATCATCTGTTTTACGGGCCGTTACCACCACACGATAACCCTGTGCCAAAGCTTCTGTAGCCAATGCCCTGCCAAAACCGGTGGAACAACCGGTAATAAACCATACTTTTTTCATCGGAATGCTTTTTTGATTAAGCTGCAAAATTAAGCAGAGGTCAGCACCCTTTTACCAAAAGGCATCAACGAAATTTCCAGCAGCTTAAAATGCTGTCTGCCCCATGGAATACCAATAATGCTGATGTATAACAGGGCACCCATGACAATATGAGTAATGGCTACTTCCAGTCCGCCAAAAATGATCCAGATGATATTGGCAGCCACCGACAGGCAGCCGCTTTGCGATGAATCGCTCACCACTTTTTTACCAAAAGGCCATAACACCAAACCCGCCAGTTTAAAACATTGCAGACCGAAAGGAATGCCCACAACGGTGATGCATAACACAATGCCGCCAAACAAATAACCCAGTGCCGCAAAAAAACCACCAAAGATGAGCCAGATAAGATTGCCGATAAAATTCATGTGCGTATATGGTTGAAGAATGAAAGGGAAGAATGCTGTTTTAGTTTACCGCACCTTCATCTTTAAAAAATGTTTCGCCCTTAATTAACCAGGAGTAACCAAATGCCAGCAATGCAATTGTTTCAAGCACGTAGGTTGGTTTTAAATGTTTCACTGCCTGGTACCAGCTGTCTATTACACCAATGAGTGCAATCAGTACAATACATACCACTATTACCCAGCCGCATGTTTTATAAATGTAATTGCGGATCAGTTTCTGTCCGTGTATCTTTCCTTCCTGGCTGCTTTTGGTAAACAGCACCAGCGAAAAATAAGCAAAGGTTGAAAACAGCAATACAGCTCCGCCATAGTGCATGGCATTGGCAAAGTTGTTAATACCAGTCGTAATGCGGTTGCATTCATCCGGTGTATAGTTGCCAAAGTTGGTAGGGAACATGG
>JAACZX010000403.1 GCA_009996555.1 Chitinophagaceae bacterium
AATGATCAGATCAAAGTACAGCAGGAGGGAAGTGATGCATTTATTGTACAACCACGCAGTGTCATCGTTGGTCCGCAACTCAACCGTGTTACCATTGATATTAACAAAGATCACAAAGCAGTTCGTGTGGGTTTTCATCCCGGTGGCTTGCATCGCCTGCTGGGTTTATCCATGGCCGAAATGATTGATGGCAGTTATGATGCCGCTGATGTTTTCGGTAATGAGATGCATTTGCTCAATGAACAAATGCAGGAAGCGAAAAGCTTTGATGCCATTAAAGATGTGGTGGAAGCGTTCCTGCTGAAAAAAGCAAGACGTTTAAAAGAGATCTTACCATTTGATAAAGCGATGCTGGAACTGCTGCGTACCGAAGGAACTATATCGATTGAAAAAATAGCATCAATGGCCTGTTTAAGTCTGCGCCAGTTTGAACGGGTGAGCAAAGAACGCATTGGGTTACCACCGAAATTATTTTCCAGGATCGTTCGTTTTTCCAAAGCATACCGGTTAAAAGAACAGTATCCGGGCATCAGCTGGACAAAGATCGCTTATGAATGTCATTACTTCGATCAGATGCATCTTATTCGTGACTTTAAACAGTTTGCCGGTGTGGCTCCGGGCATCATCGAAAAGGAATTGAACGGCAATCCGGTTCGTCTGCAGGCCAGTCTTCGTTTATAATGTCGTTTTCATACTATTTATGGGTTTAACTGCTGACGAGTTTTGCAGTAAAATCTGTCAGCATGCAAAAAGTAATTCTTCTTTCAATCATCTTATTCAGTTCCATCTTTTCTTCTGCTCAAAATTTTGATAAGCTCACTTCGTTGGAAGCAAAAACCATCAAAACCTATTACAGTGCGGGTTATCAACAACGGGCAGCAACCATCAGCAACAGGGTCGAGAAAGCAATTGCCTTTCACCGTCAACTGGTGAGGTTTAAACCAACAGTTACTTTATTGGTTTTATCTGCTGCTGATTGGAGCAGTTATACCCGTTTTCCGGTGTATGGGATGCCACATTACAACGATCAGCAAACATTGATTGTGGCAGCAGAAGACAATCCGTTTTGGAAAAGTTTTATTCCGCCAATGGATCAGTTGTCAACTGATTTGCGTACACAAATTGAAACAGTTTACCGTAATGCAAAAGGAGAAATCAGCATGGAAGCATTTTTTGATCTGCTTGCCTTGCATGAACTCGGTCATGCGTTTCATATACAGGGCGGACTTACCATGCAACGCAAATGGATGGGCGAACTGTTTTGTAATATTTTGTTGCATACCTACATTGCCGAAAATGAACCGGAACAATTGCCGGCACTCACACTCTTTCCACGGATGGTTATTAACGCCGGTATCAGAGAATACAACTACACAAGTTTAAAAGATGTGCAGGAGCGTTATGATGAAATAGGACAACAGCATGCAAAGAACTATGGCTGGTACCAAAGCCGCTGGCATAAATCAGCTGGTGATATTTATGATGCAGGCGGAAAGGGATTGGTGCTGAAACTTTGGAATGCATTCAGGCAACAGAAAGAAACACTAACCGATGAACAATTGATTTATTTTCTTGAAACAGCTGCCCATAAAAGCATTGCCGATATGATCCGTAACTGGGATAAGGAAACGATCAAGTAGGAAGAAGAAAACCCAAATGACAAAAACCAAAACCCAAAAAAGAAAAGACATGAGTGACAGCATATACGTGACCGGCTGTGCAATTTGTAAACTGTTTTCGTGTGTTTCATAAAATTCGCAACGTACTATCTGCGTTCATTTGTGTCCATCTTTGGCAAACGAACTTTGCGCCGCTGCTCCTTTGCGCACTTTGCGTGAAACCACATGCCAGCGTAGCGCCGCATCTCTTTCCTGTTTGTGCATGTGATTTTTAATATATTCATCCGTAAGAATCCCTGTAATCTGTGAGCAACCCTTTGCGTCTTTGCTCCTCTGCGCACTTTGCGTGAAATGGCTTACCAGCGTAGCGCCGCATCCCTTTCAAGTTAAATAGTACGACTCGTGATTTATTCATCCGTGTAAATCCGTGTAATCTGTGAGCAACCCTTTGCGTCTTTGCTCCTCTGCGCACTTTGCGTGAAATGGCTTACCAGCGTAGCGCCGCATCCCTTTCAAGTTAAATAGTACGACTCGTGATTTATTCATCCGTGTAAATCCGTGTAATCTGTGAGCAACCCTTTGCGTCTTTGCTCCTCTGCGCACTTTGCGTGAAATGGCTTACCA
>JAACZX010000739.1 GCA_009996555.1 Chitinophagaceae bacterium
GCAAAAACAGCAGGCAACCGTTAAGAAGAATTTTGTGAGTATGCTTAGCCGTTATATCTGGCATACAGAAGGGTTTGTTCAGATGCGTAATTTCTACGATCCTATGGTGATCCGGGCATTGCAGGAAATAAAAAAATAAACTAAAAGAGCCCCCGTTTTACCGGGGGCTCTTTCGTTTGATAAGGTTGTTGAAGTATGTTATTCTTTATCCAGTATTTCTTTTTTCTCGATGCGGTAAGATAGGATGAGACCAATCCCTCCAAAAATGCCGATCATTGAAAAATACATCACAGGATTTTCGTCATTGATCTTTAAAACATACGTGTGGACAACGTAAGCAATAAATAAACCAATACCGGCACCCACCAGCAACAATCCCCATTTCAGATTACGATATGGTGCCGGGCGGTTGGCAAACTCTTTTGGGTTCATCCCCTTTTCAATCATGGACATGTTTTCTTTGTTTCTTAAATAGAAAAGACCAAATGCCAATGCCATTGCCCCCAGCGGAACCAGTATCGGAATTAAAATTTCAGGACCCATAGTACTTGATTTTTGTGTTTAAAATGTGTTCAGAATCTATGACAACAGCAGTTCTGCACCGGTTACAGGTTTTTGAAATATTTTTTTGCCCCGGTTCTAAAAATCTTTTCAACTTTATAAAAAGTCTGTAACCAGTCTGTTACAGGCAGCGTCTAAACCATTGATGATGGAAAAAGACTTAACGGATAAAGAGATCATATCCCGTATATTGAAAGGTGACCAACGGGTATATGAGGTTATTGTTACCCGTTACCAGTCTTTTGTATTTACAATTGCACTCCGTTATGCTAAAAACCGGGAAGATGCTGAAGAACTGGCGCAGAATACATTTATTAAAGCATACCGTTGTTTAAATGATTACCGTGGCGATGCAAAGTTCAGCACCTGGCTTTATACAATTGTAACATCTTTGTGTTTAACTTTTTTACGGAAAAAGAAACTGGAAATACATTCTATTGACCAGGATCATGTATTTGAATTGGCAAACCAGCAGGATGCTGGCATGAAGGCAAATACGGTGGAAGAAAAATCGAAAATAAAAATGGTGAATGATGCCATTGCCCTGCTCCCGCCCGATGATGCAAAGTTGTTATTGTTGTTTTATAAAGGTGAGCAAAGTCTTGAAGAAATTGCTGTTATACTTGGAATTCAGCCCAACAATGTAAAAGTGAAACTGCATCGTGCAAGGTTAAAGCTGAAGGAAAAAATGGAACAGCATTTTTCTGTTGAAGTAGAAGATTATATTCATTCTTAAAATCGTTTGTATGCAAGCTCAACAAATGGAAGAAAAGATCTGGGGTTATATTGATGGCACTTCTGCAAAAGAAGAAGTTGCTTTTGTGGAGCAAATGATTGCTTCTGATGCTACCTGGCGGGCAACGTACAGCGAGTTGAAAGAACTCAATCATCTGCTGCAGGCAAATATGGAAGTGGAGCAACCATCCATGCGTTTCAGCATGAATGTAATGGATCAGTTAAAAGGTTTGCAACCTGCACCTGCAACAAAGCAGTATGTGAATAAAACCATCATTCGTTCCATTGCTGTGTTTTTTATCAGCAGTATTGTTGGTTTCCTCGTTTACGGGTTTACATTAATTGATTGGTCTGCTTCCGCAGCAACAGATAAGCCGTATCAATTGCCATCAATGTCTGTTGACTATAAAATACTCTTGAACAATACATGGCTCAATGTGTTGGTAATGTTAAATGTTGTAATGGGATTGTTGTATTTGGATAAGTACCTGCGCCGCAACAGGAAGGTGGTGTAACTACACTCAGGTATTCATCGTAACTTCGCTGCCTCAAAAGCATTGTTGCGATATGAATATTAAAAACAACATTCTTGAAACAATCGGTAACACTCCCATTATCCGGTTGAATAAAATAACACGCAATTTCCTCTGCACGGTTACAGCTAAGGTTGATTATTTCAATCCCGGAAATTCCATTAAAGACCGTATGGCTTTAAAGATGGTGGAGGTTGCTGAGCAGGAAGGGAAATTAAAACCCGGCGGAACTATTATTGAAGGCACCAGCGGAAATACAGGTATGGGCCTGGCTCTTGCAGCTGTGGTGAAAGGCTACAAATGCATTTTTGTTACAACCGATAAACAATCGAAGGAAAAAGCGGATATACTGAAAGCTGTTGGTGCAGAAGTGATCGTTTGCCCCACAAATGTAGCTCCTGAAGATCCACGTA
>JAACZX010000740.1 GCA_009996555.1 Chitinophagaceae bacterium
CATAATTACCTTCCTGCAAACAGTTTATATTTGGTTAGAGCCAGCTCATATAGGGGCATAAAAAAAGCACCGAATTGTTGTTATAATTGCTTGCGCTTTTATACTTACTAACCCAGTGCTTTTGGGAATCAGCTGTTTTCCTGTTACAGAATCCTGCTGTCCCGCCGCTTTTCCTTTTATTGCTAAAATTCCTGCGGCTTTGTACATTAAAAATAGTTTGAGATATTGCCTTTACCAAATTTTCCGGGTTGTTGATTTGCACCAGTTAAGCACTTGTTTTTCCACCGTAATTGGTACAAAAGCCGGGGTTTTGCACAGTTTATGAACGCATATTCTCGTATTGTAAAGGTATTCCCAGATCCCAGCCTTTAGAAGCCTGGATCACTTCCTGCAGATCATCGATCTTTTTGCCGGTTACCCTCACAATATCATCATTAATTGATGCCTGTACTTTTAAACCCGACTCTTTAATGAGCTTCACGATCTTTTTTGCATCTTCCTGCTTCAGTCCGTTGCGTACCTGTACTTCCTGTTTCACCAGCTTACCGCTCTGAAACGGCTCCTTGCTTTGGTCAAATGCTTCCGGTGCAATTCCCTGCTTGTGTGCCCGGCTGATGAGTACATCAATCAGCTGTCCCATCTTCATTTCGTCTTCCACTTCAATTTTGATTTTAAATTCTTTTTTATCCAGATCAATCTGCACATGACTTCCCTTAAAATCGAATCGATTGGTAATTTCCTTGGTGGTTACGTTAACTGCATTGTCCAATGCCTGGGCATCAACTTTACTAACAATATCAAATGATGGCATAACAAATAATTTGAGATGTAAAATACAAAGTACGAACTGTACTGTTACCAACAAAAATAAGCAGGCGGACTGATAGTGAAAAGAAGAAACCCCGGTAGAAACCGGGGTCGTCAATCAACATGAGAATGTATAATAGAGAAACTTAAATCTTATTCGCCTGATTTTACACGATTCTGTTCATCTGCTGCACCACTTGCTTTACGGCGACCGTTACCATTGATCTTCCCTTTTGCGATGCGGTATGTAAACGTAAGTGTAGCAATACGTGAATCACGGTAGTTTTGAAACTGGGCATCAATGTTACCAAACTTGCTTTCACCTTTAATGCGTTGTGTCCACAATACATCACGCACATTTAAGCGGATGGTTCCTTTTGTTTTCAAAACAGGCATGCTTGCACCAAGGCTCATCATACCAAAACCACTGATACGGAACACACCATCTACACCAGGTGTTCTGTAAAACCCACTTACTTCTGTTGTTAATCCTTTTTTGAATTTATAGGCAACAGAACCGTTGAACATAGCTGTGGTTGCACCAACAGTTACTTGTGTGTTGTTAACAATACCACTGAACTCATTATTGAACACATTCGCATAAACATTACCGCTGAATCCTTTGATCTGCTTGAAAGCACTTACTGCAATTCCGTATTGACGCTGGTTGGCAATATTCGCCTGCTTGATGTACGTTTCATTGGTTTGTTCGTTTTGCTCCAGCACCTGTTGAATAATGTTATTTGTTTTTGTATAGTTCAATGTTGTAGTTAAGAATCCTTTGAACGTGTGCGACAATTCAATGTTATGACTGAACTGAGGACGGAGGTAAGGGTTACCTTGCTCAAATGTGTACCTGTCGAGGAATTCAACAAACGGGTTGAGGTTTTCATAATCCGGGCGACGGATACGACGACCGTAGTTCACAACAAAACTGTTCTTTTCATTGGCAGTGTACTGCAGGTAAGCTGTAGGAAACAGTTGTGTGTAGTTCAAGGTAAACTTCTCGCCTGTTGTTTTTTGGTTACCACGAGCCAATGTATTTTCAAGACGCAAACCAAACTGGCCACTGAACTTTTTAGTGAACGGTCTTGAATAGTTTACATAAGCTGCATTGATCTTTTCGGTGTAAACAAAATGGTTGCTACGGCCATAATCACGAACTCTGGCATTGTTAATAATGCTGTCATACACTGCATCGTTATCCGTTTCAACAAAACTTGTTTTTACTCCTGCTTCAAACTTTGCGCCTTTCTTTAACGGATGAACATAATCAACTTTACCACTGTAAATCCTGATGGATTGAGGAAGGTTTCCGAGTAATGTATCCGGAGTAAATGTTGGAGCTCCGTTTATATCAAAATAACTATTCACAAGGTTTTGCGTATTAGCTGCATTGTACTGCAGGTAATCTATATCGGCTGTTAACTCT